>CAYTDY010000267.1:0-3533 GCA_964436665.1 uncultured Desulfobacteraceae bacterium | reverse complement strand
TGGAGTGGACGATAAGTTGAATGAGGCCTTTTTAAGATTGGCGATAGAGTTTTAAAAGGAGGAATAAAAAATGAAAAGATTGTTTATTTTAATTATAATGAGTATATTTACCATCTTTTCGGCTGGATCAGCCATGGCGCACTATGGGATGTTAATACCATCCGACTCCATGGTTATGCAAGATGACAATAGAACTATCAACGTGAAACTATCCTTTTCCCATCCCTTTGAGGGAGAAGGAATGGAACTGGTTAAGCCAGTTGTTTTTGGGGTCATGGCAAACGGAAAAAGGGCAAATCTCCTCAAGAAACTACAAGAGACAAAGGTCATGGGTCATACTGCCTGGGAGACCTCTTACAAAATCAAGAGGCCTGGTGTTTATATGTTCTATATGGAGCCCAAGCCGTACTGGGAACCGGCTGAGGACTGCTACATAGTGCATTACACCAAAACCGTGGTTACTGCCTTTGGCGATGATGAGGGATGGGATCAGGAAATCGGACTCAAAACCGAAATCGTACCTTTGTCAAAACCTTATGGTCTTTACGCAGGAAATGTCTTTCAGGGGATTGTGAAGTTGGATGGCAAACCAGTTCCCTTTTGCGAGGTGGAGGTGGAATACTATAACAACGATGGAAAGGCACAAGCCCCAACGGATTACATGGTCACCCAGACTATCAAGGCCGATGTCAATGGGGTCTTTACCTATGCAGCGCCCAAGGCTGGTTGGTGGGGATTTGCCGCCCTGAATACATCTGAGGAGAAGATCAAGGGTAAAGACGTGGAAATTGGTGCAGTTCTCTGGGTTAAATTCCATGAGTGGAAATAGAAAACGTTAGCAGTCCATTGTTAGCAGTCAATTGTATAGGTAAAAGAAAATGCATATCTCTGAGGGAGTATTATCCGCACCCGTGCTGGTCACGGGTGCAGCACTGGCCGCAGTTGGGATCTCAGTCGGCCTGAAAAAAATGGATCACGAAAAGATCCCCCAGGTGGCGGTTCTATCATCTGCATTTTTTGTGGCATCCCTAATACATGTGCCTATTGGACCATCCAGCGTTCATCTTATTCTTAATGGTATAAATGGACTTTTGCTTGGCTGGATGTGTTTTCCTTCTATCTTGGTTGCCTTGGCCCTACAAGCAATTCTATTTCAATTTGGGGGTATCACGGTTCTTGGAGTAAATACTGTCACCATGGCCCTACCAGGTGTAATTTGTTATTATCTCTTTAGCAGATTGGTAAATCGAGAAAAAAGTCTCATATCTTTAACTGCTGCCTTTGCATGCGGTTTTCTTTCTGTTTTATTTTCAGGTATCCTTGTGGCTACATCACTGCTATTTACTGAACAATCATTTATGTCAGTGGCCAAGCTGATCATATTGGCTCACCTGCCAGTAATGATCATCGAGGGAATCATTACTCTCTTTTGTGTGGCATTTTTAAAGAGGGTAAAACCAGAACTTTTGGGAGGTATCTATGGAAAAGGGGCATAATATTACCATTTCTTTAATAATCATTTTCTTCGCATCTATCCTTGTAATCTCTACCAATCTGCCTGTCTTGGCCCACAAGGTGATGATCTTTGCCTGGGTTGAGGGAGACACTGTATTCACCGAGAGCAAGTTTAGCGGTGGAAAAAGTGCCATAAATGCCCAGGTTCTTGTTTTTGATAAGGAGGGAATGCAACTCTTAGAAGGGAAAACAGATAATAAAGGGGAATTTTCATTCAAAATACCCAAAATAACTGATCTAAGGATTGTCCTAAATGCAGGCATGGGGCATAAAGCAGAATGGGGGATACCGGAATCAGAGATTCATGAAGCACGTGGTGTTTTAAAAAACAAAGGAGCTGGGGGGTCTTCCCAGCCCATAGCTGCCGGTTTAAGCAAAGAAGAGATTAAGGGGCTTATTGAGGAGTCCTTAGATAGGAAGCTCAGGCCAATTGTCAGGATTATAACTGAATCACAGTCAAAAGGGCCTTCTGTAACTGAGATAGTAGGTGGCATCGGGTATATATTTGGCCTTATGGGTGTGGCAATCTATTTTAGAAACAGGGGAAGGAAAAGATAAGTGATCACAGGTACACTTTTAGCGGGTAATGGGGCCTTTTCTGAAGTGACTGGTGGGAGGCCGCCGTCCTTTTCGCGACTTATCTATGGGGGAAACCGCAGGCCCCATCCCTCAGGAGTGGGGCAATGCGGAGGGGGCAAGAATCCCCTGTAGATAAGTCGCTGAAAAGACTAGGCCGGGAGCCTCGGAACTGAAGAAAAGGCCTCATTACGCAATTACCCTGTGATCAGTTACAATAAAAAATATTTAGAGAACCAAAAATGATTGAAGAGCAATTTGCTACAGGTAATTCCTTTATTCATAGCCTGGATCCAAGGGTTAAAATCATTGTGGCCATCCTTTTTTCTGTGGTTGTGGCTATATCAAGCAACTTTTCAGCACTATTATCAGCACTTGCTGTTTCAGTATTCCTTGTAGTCCTTGGCAAACTTTCAATTAGAAAGGTTTTCTACCGACTCCTATTAGTAAATGGGTTGATTCTCTTCCTCTGGATTTTCCTTCCGTTTACCTTTAATGGGAAGGCATTGTTTAAAATAGGGCCATTGGTAGGAACCAAAGAAGGTGTATTGTATGCCAGCCAGATTACTGTCAAATGCAACGCAATCCTTTTGGCCATGATCGCTCTTCTGGCAACAACACCCGTCTTTACCCTTGGCCATGCCATGAGCCAAATCTGCTTTCCGGATAAGATAATTCACCTTTTTTTATTTACCTATCGCTATATTCATGTCATTTTTCAGGAGTATCAAAGATTAATAAATGCTATGAGAATACGAGGTTTTATACCTGGAACAAATATACACACCTACAGAAGCTACGCCTATCTCATGGGGATGCTTCTGGTCAGGAGCTATGACAGAGCAGAAAGGATTCACAAGGCCATGCTTTGCAGAGGTTTCAATGAAAGGTATTATACATTGAGCCGGTTTTCCGTTAAGATAGGAGATATTTTTTATCTGTCACTGATGTTGGCCGCAATCTTAGGGCTGGTAATGTTACAATGGATGACAATAGTCTGATCATTAATCTGAAAGATATCTCATTTTCCTACTCGGAAGACACATTCATACTTAATCGCCTGAGTTTTCAGTTACATAGCGGTGAGCGGATTGGTCTGGTTGGGCCAAATGGCAGCGGAAAGACCACCTTCTTCCATATTATTATGGGTCTTTTGAGGCCCTCTTCTGGCAAGATCGAGCTCTTCGACAAACCAGCTCATGAGGAAAAAGACTTTAGGGAAGCCAGGAAAAAGATTGGTCTCCTTTTTCAGGATGCTGATGATCAATTATTCAGCCCCACCGTACTCGAGGATGTAGCATTTGGGCCATTAAATCTGGGGAAATCGCCAGAAGAGGCAAGAGACGTTGCCTTGAAAACCCTTGCAAGGCTTGATCTCGCTGGATTCGAGAACAGGATAACCTATAAGCTTTCAGGAGGGGAAAAAAGGCTTGTCTCTCTGG
>CAYTDY010000266.1:0-3538 GCA_964436665.1 uncultured Desulfobacteraceae bacterium | reverse complement strand
TGATAAGATTATAGAAAAGGCCTCTCAAAGGAAGGTAACTAATGGAAAGGTGTAGGATTCTCTTCTCTGGCTCAGGTGGACAAGGTGTAATAACAGCAGCTATCATACTTGCTGAATCAGCTGTACTATATGAGGGTTTAAATGCGGTACAGTCCCAATCATACGGCCCAGAGGCCAGGGGAGGTGCCAGCCGCTCTGATGTAATAATTTCAGATACCGACATACGCTTTCCCAAGGTTATCCAGCCAAATGTCTTAGTGTGCCTCACCCAGGAAGCATATAACAAATTCTCTGAGCTTATCAGGCCCGGCGGTCTTTTATTAACTGATAATCATTATGTCACGCAGGAAAAAAAGGTGGATGCCAGGCATGTTGGGCTGGATATGTACAAGAAGGTTATGGACAAGATCGGAAAGCCTATTGTATTTAATATCTGTATGCTTGGAGCTTTGATTGAGCTTACCCAATTGATTAAACCAGAATCAATCATGAAAGTTCTTGACATCAGGATTCCAGCTCCTTTTTTGGATTTAAATAAGAAGGCCCTGGAGTTGGGACAAAAATTAGTAGAAAATTTTGAGCGATAAACCCTGACTTAGGGTCTCCGCCCCAATGGAGTATTGGAGCAATGGAGTTCTGGAGTGATGTTTTTACCTGCCCGTCATCACGATCGCTCATGCGAGGTGGGCGTTGTTAAGGAATAAAAAGATAATTCTTCCCGCTTTTACTACCCATTACTCCATATATTTTTCATAAAAGCGTTGCCACTAAAAGGCTTATGATTTTCCGCCTCAGGTGCATAGAAACTATGAAAAGTTAAATTATTTCCCCAAAAACAGATTATTTTTCTATGAATAAAAAAAAGATTGTCACCAGGTTCCCACCCAGCCCAACAGGCACCCTACATATTGGCGGAGCCAGAACAGCCCTCTTCAACTGGCTTTTCGCCCGGCACCATCATGGAAGATTTGTGCTCAGGATAGAAGATACAGATAAGGTCAGGTCTACAAAAGAGAATACAGAGGCTATTATTGAATCTATGAAATGGCTTGGTCTTGACTGGGATGAAGGTCCCTACTTTCAATCCCAAAGGATAGATATATATAATGAAATGATTGAAAAGCTCCTTTCTTCTGGAAGGGCATATTACTGTCACTGTAGTCCAGAAGAGTTAGAAAAGAAGAGGATAGAGGCAAAAAAAGAGGGATTGAAACCCAAATATGATGGCACATGCAGGGAACTGGGCCTTGGAAAGGCTCCAGGTGCTGTTGTGAGGCTGAAGAGCCCCCTATCCGGCATAACGACATTCAAAGATCTGGTCAAAGGGGTAATATCTATTGATAATGAAGAACTTGATGACCTGATCTTACAGCGCTCTGACGGATCTTTTACCTATAATTATGCTGTAGTGGTGGACGATAGCAAAATGGGCATTAACTATGTTATAAGGGGAGATGATCATGTAAACAATACACCCCGCCAGATCCTTATCTACAAGGCCCTTGGTGAACCAATTCCTCATTATGCTCACCTGCCCATGATTCTTGGTCCTGACAAAACCCCTCTTAGTAAGAGACATGGGGCAACCTCAGTTCTGGCCTATAAAGAGATGGGTTTCCTGCCCCATGCCCTGGTAAACTCTTTAGCTCGACTTGGATGGTCGCACGGAGATCAGGAAAAATTCACTACTCAAGAGCTCATTGAATTATTTTCTCTTGATCATGTGGGCAAGTCTGCGGGTATATTTAATATGGAAAAGCTTCTCGATCTTAATGCAAAATATATCAGAGAAGAAGATGATGACAATCTTGCCAATCTCTTGATCCCCTTTCTTAACAATCTTGGGTGCTCAAACCTAAACAAAGAAAAGGTTAAAGAAGCGGTAAGAACCTTAAAAGCAAGGTCAAAGACCCTGTTCGATATGGCCCATGGTGCACTCTTTTACTTTAAAGAAATCACCTTTGAAAAGCAGGCTGATGAAAAGTTTTTAAGGCCTGAAGCATTGGAAATTTTAGAAGATTTGCTATCTGATCTAAAAGGTGCACCAAGCTTTGACCAGAAGGAATTGGAGAAAACTTTTTCAATCTTTTTAGAAAGACATCAAATAAAGCTTGGCAAAGTAGCTCAACCGTTAAGGGTGGCATTGACAGGAAAATCAGTCAGTCCTGGAATCTTTGAGATAATGGAGGTTATGGGACAGGAAATGGTAATCAAAAGGCTTTCAAATGCCATTTCACACATAAAATCCAATAAAAGTTTATAAAGCCATAAAAAGACCATTAGATCAGATTTTTTAGCCCAAGGATAGAAAGTGAGGTGGTCTATTATGGGCCTAATTTAGCCATAAAAGGAATTCAGGAGCAAAATGTATCGAGAGAGATAGAATGGAACCGATAACACACATGATAATATACCTCCTGATTGGTCTTTTTGCTGGATTCATGAGTGGTATGTTTGGAATCGGCGGCGGCGCTGTTAGGATACCTTTGCTTAATCTCGTAGGTCTGCCTTTACTCAGTGCTTTTGGAATAAATTTATTTATTGTGCCTTTTTCATCATTAGTGGGCGCAGTGAGTCAAAGGGAGAATATAGATAAGGAAATCGCAATTTATTTAAGTATTGGGGGTGTTTTTGGAGCGATAATAGGGGCATTTCTTGCAGGATTAATTCAAACATTAGTTTTAGCTGTTATTTTTGTTGCCCTTTCCACTTTAATAGTATTTGGGATATTTTTAGACCGAATTGTGCCAAAGCTTGCTCATAAAATCAATCTTACACATAAAGGTGTTTTTGCATCTTCTTTTTTTCTAAGCTTAATGGCAGCAATTCGAGGCGGAAGTGCGGGTTCCCTCTTTCCTGCTTTTTTAAAAGCTATGGGGTGTGATATCCATAAAGCAATTGCGACCTCCTTATGTGCAACGATTTTCACATGTATTGGTGCTGCATCAATATTTTGGTCCCGTGGTGATATAATCTGGTTGCCAGCAATTTTTGCACTCACAGGTTCAATGGTAGGTGTAAGGTTTGGAAGTTCTGTCTCATTAAAAACAAAATCGATCTGGTTGGAAATTGGGCTTGCAATATTGGTTATAACGCTTGCTTTTGTTACAATCTACAAGGCATTGTAACTAAAATAGTGTAAGATAATGAAAATCTTCTTTACCCCCAACTCTGGGGTTACTTCGCAACCTTGCCCTTCGGGTCATATAACAGCGGATAAAAGACTTCGCTACGCTTCGTCTAAATTGCTCTCGTCAAATTCTTTTATCCGCAAAACGTTATACGCAATGCCGTGCATAAGAATTCAAAATTATTGAAAAGGGCAAAATGCTTAAGCAGTATCTGAAAAGAATATATGAGATTGCTAATCGTGGAGATGCCAGGGAAGAAAGTTATTACTCTATTCTTGAAGGCTTGTTAAAGGAATATATAGAATCAGTTGGCAAGAGAAACATCCACATAACAACGCTACCAAAGAAGACCGAAGCCGGCAATCCTGATTTTAGAATCTGGGACGGAAAACAACATATCGTTGGAT
>CAYTDY010000265.1:0-3546 GCA_964436665.1 uncultured Desulfobacteraceae bacterium | reverse complement strand
GCTTACCACATTCGTACTCATAAAATCTCGTACTCTCATTTTTCCCTCCTATTTTTATTTGGTTATTGCAATCTTTTTCTTAAAGAATAATAATATGTTGCAAAAAGTAAATCGGGTGAACCCTGTATTTTCCAGCGAGAAATACTGTATTTTGAGTTGGAGTTGCTCTATAGACTAACCAGAACTCTCTTTTCCTGTCCCTCGAAATCGATAGCAAGAATACACTTTTATGGCTTCTGTTCGCTTTTTTCACACCCTTTGTCGGATATAATGGATTCAACCATGGTTACAATCTCATCTCTCGTTGATGAGCTCTTTGAAAGAAAATAACTGGCTCCACACTTATGAGCAGCATTTCTATATTCCGGTAAATCATAGTTGCTGAGTATGATAATAGTAATGTTTTCATACTGTGCTTTTATTCTTTTGGTGAGCTGGAGGCCGTTTTCTCCGGGGAGCTTAATGCCCATAAAGATGAGCAAAGGGCGAAAAGAATGAATTTTTTCTATGGCTTCTTTGCCGTCTGTTGCCTCCTTGAGAAGCATAGATGGAAATTGCCTACAGACAATTTCCTTGAGCGATTGCCGAAAGATTATGTTGTCTTCAACGATCAATGTTTTAAACATGGGATTTTATCCAATGCAGAAACCATAATTATATTGATTAGTCCTTTGCCTTTCCATTCTCACCAGAAGGAAATGAATTATGTATGCTTTACTTTAGGAGCAGTTATATTTATAGTAAATAGGGTATATGCTGTATATCGTCGGATATAATACTGTATTTTCAATGATATTGAGGATAGGGAAGAGTGGGGGCATATATAAAACCGTATGAGGTGGGCGTCTTTGGAGATTTTTCATGATCGGTAAGTATAGAATTGTCATAGCTGAAGACCATACGATTCTTAGAGAAGGATTGAGGGCACTGCTCAGCTCAAGCTCCGAGTTTGAGGTAGTGGGGGAGGCAGAAGACGGCCATGCCGCTATCCACTGCGTTGAAACGCTCAAGCCTGATCTTATCTTGATGGATCTGTCCATGCCAAGGATGAGCGGTATGGATGCTATCAGAGAGATCAAAAGGGGCTTTACAGAGATAAAGATTGTTGCCTTGACTGTGCACAAGACTGAAGAGTATGTGCTGGCCACACTTAAGGCAGGTGCAGATGGGTATGTGCTAAAGGATGCCACCCACGCTGAGCTATTAATGGCACTAAGGAGTGTTCTTGCGGGGAAACGGTACCTAAGTCCTGGGATCTCAGAAAAGGTGATTGAGGGGTATCTTGAGGGGAGAAAGAGTGTGAAAACACACTCATCTTGGGAGACCCTCACACAACGGGAGCGTGAGATCCTGAAGCTCATCGCAGAGGGCTATAGGAACAGAGAGATTGCCGAATACCTATGTATCAGTGTGAAGACTGTGGAAACCCACAGATCCAGCCTCATGAGGAAGCTGGATCTGCATAATGTCTCAGAGTTAACCGTCTTTGCCATGGAGAGGAGGCTTGTTACGAGATAGAAAGCAAGGACCACGAGGCGGAGATAGCGCTACCTTTTCCGGGAAGGGATTTAATAGCAAAGGAGCCACCTGAAAATTCTGTTCGCTCTTTCATGCTCGCAAGACCTAATCCTCGTTTGGAATTATCTTTTGAGCGTGCATCAACCAGGTCGAAACCCAGACCGTTGTCTTCAACGCATAACTTGATGGTGTGATTGGATCTCTTTAGAGTAAGGGACACCTGGTTTGCTTTACTGTGTTTAGCGATGTTATTTAAGGCCTCCTGCACGATCCTATAGATAACAATCTTCAACATTTCAGGAACCTCCTCTTCTTGGATATCGATCTGTTGTTCGATGTGGATGTTTGAGTAGATCATCTGAAACTCCCTGCAGAACCAAGAGATAGTGGCTAAAATCCCAAGATCATCCAGGATGGATGGCCTCAAATCCAAACAGATTCTCCGGACCTCTTCCATGCCATTTTGAATCACAGGAATAACAACCTCCAATTCATCAACAGCTTCCAGAGAGGCGTTTTTACCCAGCCGATTCAACGTATCCTCTACCCCAAATTTGATAGCACTCAATATTTGCCCGATGCCATCATGGAGCTCTTGGGCAATCCGTTTTCTTTCGTTTTCCTGGGCCTTCAAGAGTTGGGAGGATAGAAACCGAAGCTGCTCTTCCGATTCTTGCAAGGCTCTCTCAGCACGTTTCCGCTCGGTGATGTCCAAAAAAGATGCAACACTCTTTTTTGTTCCCGGAATCACTGCAATGGTTGAAAAAATGTCTTTCACCGTACCCTTTTTATCAATAAACTTGTACTCATAATTCCGTGGAGCAGCATCAGGATAGATTCTTCGAGCATCATGATAGGTCTTCATTCTCTCTAAATCATCTTTTTTGGCAACAAAGTCTGTCCAGCTTTTTTTGCCCTCTACTTCCTCTTGGGTGTAGCCAGAGAGTTTTGCAAACTCCTTGTTTGCTAGGGATATGATTGTGTCTTCTTCAACGATTATTGTTGCATTTCCGGTAGTTTCAAAAATAGTTCGGTATCTGTCCTCACTCTCTTTCAATGCCTCCTCGGCAAGCTTGTGCGTAACAGCTTTTTTTTCTAATTCCTTAACCCTTTGTTCCAATTCTTCATAAGTTGGTTTTTCGCCCATTAAAAAATCCTCCAATTCTCACAAGAACAAAAAAGGCTCAAAAACAATTACGCTTTTAATTCAATGTATAATTTTTTTTAAGATCCCATAAGGGTTCTCACTCTAGATTCATTTATATTTAGACCTGATTTGTTTTTAATAAGGAATTATACAACAATCGGCAATAAATTTTCATTACCATTTTCTCAATACGGACATTGCACAACGTGTATTTGAGTATTCGAAGTGCTTTGCATTTTAGTTTTTTTGCCAAAGTCGAAGCTTGTTATCATTTTGATATTATTGAAGATTACATAATCAAAATATCAACCACTTATTCATTCTCTGTGTTTGACAGTAAACTGTAACCTGAAAGATATTAAAATCTTCACATGAAAATCAATTAAGACTGCCTTCCATATTAAATCTTTATCATAGATTGCCTTGTTTTTTTCTCCATAATCTCACCCTCATATAAGCACTTAATGCTTTTATCTTGCCTCCAAAAGTAGTATTGTTGATTTATTCTTCAATAAATAGCCATAGCTTTAATGGGCAATACTCATTTCGAGACCTTTGAAAAATCATCTTACAAGTCATTGCGAGGAGCGAAGCGACGTGGCAATCATTCATATTTTCAATGAGTTAGAGATTGCTTCATCCGCCAGAGAGCTTTGGCGGATTCGCAATGACAGAGCGGCCATTTTTCAAAGGTCTCATTTCAAGGAGGTTAAATATGGACAAATCTAACAAATTTTCCTTTATGCTTAGAAAAGCAAGTTCTCAACATCCAGAAGATTTTAAGGATTTTGATGATAAAAAAAATGTGCAAGACCAGTTGCTGGAAATAATAAAAAAGTATCTTGATGAAAAGGCACAAACTACCAGTGATATTAAAACAC
>CAYTDY010000264.1:0-3549 GCA_964436665.1 uncultured Desulfobacteraceae bacterium | reverse complement strand
GCCATATTTGCTGGTATCAAGTTCTACATTAAGGTCCGGTAATCTGATATTGTGCCTTGATAGCCATACACATTTCACTAAAAGATATGCTGCTGGAAACTATGCTTAAATAGGTTAAAAAGCACCCGGATTTGATATAATACAACGTTTTACTGTTTTGGAGCCTGGAAGAGCAAGGATTCGTAAGATAACATGACAAGATCTACGAGCTATTATTAAGGGAAGAATACCGAAAGAGGAAAATAATGCAATTTCTGCACGAATGTCCCCCTTAACTTCCACATGCATATTTAATCTAAGGAGGTAAGCTATGTTATTCGAGTATACACAGAAAGCACTAAAAAAAGCAGTATACAAAAAATTAGATGACGGAACTTGGTTTGCTGAAATTCCGGGTTTTGAAGGAGTCTGGGCTAATGGGAATACAGTAGAGCAATGTAGAACTGAGCTTTTGGAGGTTTTAGAGGAATGGCTAATCTTGAAGCTTAGAGACAAAGATAAGATTCCGGAGGTCGAAGGCGTTGCCTTAAAGATAAAGGAAATGGCGGTTGCTTAAGTGCCTTTTAATATCTCAAGGAGAGAGTTGGTTAGAAAATTCAGATCCCTTGGGTATCTGGGACCCTTTTCTGGTAGGAGGCATCAATTCATGATAAAAGGAAGAAAGAAGATTCGTATTCCAAATCCTCATGGGAGTGGAGACATCGATGTGAGTCTACTCAAAGAGATACTCAGGCAAGCAGATGTAAGTGATGAGGAATGGGATAAGGTTTAGTTAAAAGGGTATAAAGAGCTGAAGATGAAATTTTCAAGGTTTTCACGTTTTTCTAAAAATGTTCCAAATTACAATTGGTTAACCCCATTTACCATTTTGGAAAGGAGGTGGATTTTATGGAAATAGCCCCAAGAATTGTAGTGGATGAGAAAGTTCGTTTTGGGAAGCCTGTGATAAGAGGAACTCGTGTTTCTGTAGATTTGATCCTTGCCAAACTTGCAGGGGGAATGATTTATGAAGAACTCATGGTTTAATATGACCTTACCAAGGAAGATATATTGGCCGCTCTCAATTATGCCGCAAAACATCTTTCAGATGAAGAAGTGAAAGCCATAGGTTGAAATGCCCAAATTTTTAATTGATGAAGATATGCCTCGTTCAACAACAAAAATCTTGAAGGATATAGGTTTTGAAGTTTTAGATGTTAAAACTTAACACCTTAATGTCAAAGGAGGAAAATAATATGGAAACTAAGACAATAAGCCTAACGTTGCCTTTAGGCGTATTTTCAGCACTCAGGAAGACACCGGAAGAGTTCTCGAAAGACATACGCTTGACTGCGGCAGTTAAATGGTACGAAATGGGGGTTGTCTCCCAAGAGAAAGCTGCGGAAATAGCTGGCATGAGCCGTGAGGACTTTCTACTGGAGTTATCAAGATTTAAGGTTTCACCTTTTCAGTATTCAGCAGAAGAAGTGCTTCAAGAGGCTGGGTATGAATGAAAATTGGGTGCTCAATACCTCTCCCATAATATTGCTTGGGAAAGCTGTCATATGTTAACATCTAAAATTCCAGTTTATGGGAATCTAAAAATAATCTTGGAGATAAAATCTTTAAGGTCTATAGCATCTGGCCCACCCCGCTATGAGGGGCGTGTTTTATCAGAAAGAAACTGCAAAATTAGTTTATTATAAAAATTAAGTAATGACGTTGCAGTTACTTAGAAGGCCCTATTGAAAAGGAGGATAGGATGAAAGCAGATTGGAAAGATCATATCATAAGTACGCCTGATGTACTTCATGGTAAGCCCTGCGTAAAAGGCACGAGGATTCCCGTAAGTCTTATTCTTGGGTATTTTGCAGCGGGTAATACAACCGATGAAATTATTGCGGAGTTTCCAGACCTTGATAAAGCGCAGATTGCAGCGTGTCTAGATTATGCCCGAGAATTGGCAGAATTTGAGGTCGCAGCTTGATGGTGCTGAGGTTCTTCGCAGATCATTGTGTTTCCAATTCTGTAATCCAAGCGCTTCGTGATGCAGGCCATGAAGTTTTGCGGCTTAAGGAACATATTCCTACAGACTCCCCAGATTCGTTTGTCATTTCGACTGCACAAGAGCTTGATGCTGTTCTTGTTTCTCTGAATGGAGATTTTGCTGATATTGTAACCTATCCTCCAGCAAACTATATATAAAGGTATTATCGCTCTTCAAGTGAGAAATCATCCAGAAATTCTTCCACAACTTATATCAAGATTAAAAGATTACCTATCATACAATCTTGATATGAAGCATTACGTGGGAAGATTACTATTGGTAGAAGTTCATAGAATCAGAATTCGTGGGTAAATAATGGCTGCCTTTACCAATCGCTTAATAACTTATTGATTATTGCTCCTTCAAAAGACCGTCCTTTAGAGAGACGTTTAAAGTTAAGGAAAATGTTACTGGAATATGAACGCAGAATAGGGCTGGATCTGCTGGTATATACACCAGATGATTTTGAAATCCTGATAGATGAACCTTCGTCTTTTATTTACTCTGTTGTGCGACAAGGGCTAAAGATTTATGACCGAGAAGCTTCCTGAACTGTGGCTACGATATGCCTTGGATGATTTGCATAGCGCTGAGGCGTTGTTGGACATGGGCCGACATATTTTGGCAAAAAGAACTCTACCAAATCTGTTGCCAGGAGCTTTCCGATATTGAGATGTCACTGGAATCCATGCTCAAATGGGTCAAAGAACACCCAGATATGATTGACCACTCCCTTTAAACCATTGAAAGCTATCCAATCCACCCTCTATTTATTGTTACCTATGAACCAATTTCGCTATGCTTGTCCCGTTGAATGTTTACCCCGTGCAATGCTTTTAGCTTTCTATTGCACTGGGGCCTTTGTTTTTCTATTCAACTGGGGGGCGCTATGTTTACCCCGTGAAAGGAGCTTAGTAATGAAATCAAATGAACAGGCCGCCGTGATTAAACTTAAAAAGGAGCTAGAAAAGACCCTGAATCTGGTTGACTATCGTGTATTCGGATCAAAGGCTCGGGGGGAAGAATCTCCTGAATCTGATATAGATGTGATGATTGAAGTAGAAAACTATACCCCGGAAGTAGAAGCATTGATTGACGAACTGGTATTCGAAATCAACCTCGATCATGACTGTCTTATATCTGCGGTTATTTTTGGGAGCAAGGAACTGCATGAAGGCCCACTTCGGGAATCACCCATCTACAGATCAATAAGCAGGGAGGGTATAAGAATTTGAGCGTTGAGGCGGACAAGGAAGCGCTTGCCCGATACAGACTGGAACAGGCCGGCGAGAGCCTTAATGAAGCAAAATTCCTTCTTTCTGGCGAAAAGAGCCCTCGATCCATAATCAAAGAGCATATTACGCGATGTTCTATGCGATCATGGCGTTGCTGATCTATGAACCCTATTCGTCGTCAAAGCACAGCGGCGTTTTGAGCTATTTCAATCGGCGTTTCATTAAGCAAGGGGTATTCGACAGAGAAACGGGCCGTTGGGTTAACAAGGCTTTCGAGCTAAGACAACG
>CAYTDY010000263.1:0-3577 GCA_964436665.1 uncultured Desulfobacteraceae bacterium | reverse complement strand
TGCCGCTTGGATTTACTGCCATTTCGCAAACTTTCGACTTGCTACCTTTTACTTCAGACATCCGCCGAGTGAGAAAGTACTTGGATGGCTAAACTTCAGGGAAGATGAACGTGGTGCCAACACATGGTTAGTTATTCCCAAAGATGAAGGAGTATTCTACGGATCTGAGGTGCGTGACGGAATTCCATGTGTGCACCCTGTACAGGTCTATTTGGATTTGAAAGACCATCCTGAAAGAGCATCTGAAGCAGCCGCCAAGTTGCGTCAGGACTATTTCAGATGGAGGTAAGATGGCTGAAAAACCTTCTTACGCTTCTGAATATCGGCCAGAGCAAGTAATCCTGGTGCACAAAACATGCCTTTATGTTGCAACGAAACTTGGGGATTTCTTAGACGAGCTTGTCGTAGTCGGCGGACTTGTGCCATCTCTCCTAATACCGAAAAAATCACTTCCTCAGGATGTAGATCTTCATATTGGCACTATGGATCTTGATTTGGGTCTTACCTTGGCGCTCCTGGATGCTAAGAGATATGAGAACTTAACTGAAAGACTCCGTAGGGCAGGTTTTGGACCGGATACTAATGAGGAAGGAAACTCGACATTTCAACGTTGGAAAATAGAGTTATCAAAAGATATGAAAGTAACCATTGACTTCGTGATTCCACCGAGTCTTGTAAACGATGTAGGAGGAAAGCTTCGTAATATCGAAAAAGACTTCGCGGCAGTAATTACCCCTGGGCTTCAACTTGCTTTCAGGGATAGGCAAAAGATAAGTATCGAAGGACAAACGATTTTAGGTGGTAAGGCAAGACGTGAGATGTGGGTATGTGGCCCTGGCGCGTTCGTGGTTCTCAAGGCCCTTGCCTTCGGAACAAGGGGTGAGAATAAAGATTCCTACGACCTGTATTACATGATTCGAAATTACGGTAATGGCGTTGAAGACGTCTACAAATGTCTGGCTCCTTTACTGGGTGACCAAGATTCTCAAAAAGCACTTGAAATTCTAAAACGTGATTTCTCTGATCTCGATAAGATAGGACCTCTGGCTGTTGCCAAATTCCTTTATCGAGACCGAAATGATGATCTTCAGGCCGAAGTTGTAGGTTTTGTTGGCGAGCTCCTTGGAAAATGCCAAATCGTGCAAACCTGAGTGATCAGTCTGGCAACACACCTCATTAGGCAAATGATAGATATCATAAATAACATTTTTTGCAATGTGAGAACTCGCGATATCTGCTATCTTGGGCAACGATTTATCATGATGAATTAATGAGATATTCTGATTAAATATGAAAGCGGGAGAGAATCCTATGTGCCTGCAATGATGGCAAGGTATCTGGAAAAATCAGTTTTCAGATATAAATATGACTGCATAAAACCTTTTGTCCCGCAAGATAATAAATACTAAAAATTATACCTGTTTAAGTCTCCTGAGTTTTCTCCTAAGAAAGCAGAAGTAGATGGTGTTTTTAGCATTGGCAGTGGGGCACGCATTTCAAGTTATATTAATGCAATAAAAGAATCCCGAGATAATTTTAGCTATCATACGGCGTTTTATGGGGGTGCAGCTGGACAGGCGCGGTACATTGCAATGGGAGCTGAGAGAGCTGTAAAGGCAAATCCAACTTCGGGTGTTAGTAACTTTTTTCAAGTGTCAATATTTAGCATATAAGGATTGCCAATAGTGAACTATGAATATGACATTATTAAACCAGGAGGCCAAAAAATTGAGGTTAGATGTCCACCTAATATTGCCAGAAACTTTGATCAATTCGTTCATATCGCAAATGAGAATGGCAAATTGGCCGAAGGAGCTGTGTGTTGATATATAACCCTACCTGGCAAAAAATTTAACCCCTAACTCGCTGCTGAAGTAGGGTGGATAAAGACTGCTTTCCCTATTAATTCGTTTCATTCGCCTCTTTATCCGGTAAGACCGAATTTAGATATTAGACGATTTTTTTGTTGGTAAACATATGATGAATACAAAGCTTATTGTTCCTATACTTAATTTTTTATTAATATCATTTTTCACATACTTGCAATTAGGTCCAAAACTTTGGAAGAGAATTATAAGTCCGGCTGGCGACATTTCTTGGTTATGGTTTTTCGTTAATATTGGTATTTTCACTCTCATCTTAGCTTTTTTTCTCACATCACTTTCCATGTACATTAAATCTGCAAGCCCGCTTTTTGAAGTTACTCAGAGCCCCCACGTCCAACTCGCTAAGAAAGCAACGGTTAGCGGATTTAAAAGGGAATTGGAAGATGTAAAAGAGGAATTAGCTGCCGAAACTGAGGATTATTTTAACAGTGCTGAACATGATTTTAAGAAGAAACGATACCGCGATGCTATAAGTAATTATAAAAAATCAGTTAATATCTTTCCGACAATGTCGAGTTATCTAAATTTAGGCAACTCTTTAACTTATATTTCAGATTTGCGAGAAGCCGAGAATGCCTATATTTCAGGACTTCAGATCTCTCGAAGAAAAAGGAACAAGAGGTTTGAAGGAATTTTTCTTAATAATCTCGGCAACGTTTATAATATGCAGTGGAAGTTAGATGCAGGAATGAAGTGCCTCCAAGAAGCCCTTAAAATCAGCAAGCAAATTGGTGACCTAGATGACCAAGCGAATGCACTTGGAAATATCGCCATCATCTATTTCAGTCAATACAGACTAGAGAAAGCCCTGCAGCATTACCGAATAGTGCTCAAACTCAGCGAAAAAACCAATAACCTACTTAGCAAGGCAATTACCCTTGTTAACATTGGCCAAATATTTCATGAGCAGCTAAAAAAAGAAGAGGCTCTACGAATGTATAATGAAGCTCTAGAGTTTGGAAAGCAAATTGGTGATATAAATTTTCAAGCTTATGCTTTATTACAAATTGGCGAAGTTTACCGTCTCCAGTGGAACGTGGAAAGAGCTCTTGATGCCTTCCAAAGAGCTCTTAAGCTTAGTGAGCAAGTTGATAATCGATATTTAAAGGCTGGGGCTATTAACAAAATTGGCTTGGTTTATTTCAGGCAAAATAAATTAGAACAAGCCTTAAAGCATTACCAGGAGGCTATTGAAATCAACAAACAGGTTGGCGATCCAAGCGGGCAGGCTTCTGCTTTCCATAATATTGGTAACATTTACGCTACACAGGGGAGGCTAGAAGAAGCATTGGAGATGTTTCAGAAGGCTCTTGAAATCTTTAAAGGACTTGGCAGCCTTGATCAGCAGGCCGACAGCTACAATAATATTGGATGTATATACTATAAACAGCATGAATTAGAACAAGCTTTAAAAATGTTTCAGGTATCATTTGAAATTAATAATCAGATTGGCAACTTACGTGGTCAGGTTAGTACCCTAATTAACATTGGAACTGTCTTATCTGACCAAGGAAACCTTGACGAAGCTATATTGAAATTTAATAAAGCACTAGAGATAAATCCAAATAGCCCTGAAGCTTACTATAACCGAGGGAAAACATATGAAAAGAAAGGATTGCACGATAAGGCATTCATAGATTTCGACAAGGCAATAGAAATCAATCCTGAGATTGATAATGAATATATTTATT
>CAYTDY010000262.1:0-3585 GCA_964436665.1 uncultured Desulfobacteraceae bacterium | reverse complement strand
TTCGTGAATGATGCAGCCTGTATAATACTCGGTTATCCTAAAGATGAATTGATTGGCATGAATAACCGGGATTGTATAGATGAAGAGAATGCTATAGAGGTATATCAAATATTCAACAAAATTTACAGAACAGGAAAGCCTTCAAAAGTATTTGATTATGAGATTATAAGGAAAGACGGGAGCAATAGTCATATAGAATTTTCAGCATCTTTGAGAAAGGATTCAAAAGGTCAGCCAATAGGGTTTAGAGGCATTGCAAGGGAAATTACCGATCGAAAGCGGGCAGAGGCATTGCAACAAGCCAAATTCGAGGCTGAGGCCGCCAATCTGGCCAAGAGCGATTTTCTTGCCAAGATGAGCCATGAGATGAGAACACCCCTAAACGGGATCATCGGTATGGGGGAATTGGCCTTGGACACTGACCTTGATGACAATCAGAGGAGCATCCTTAGCACAATAAACACAGAAGCCAACTCACTACTAAGCCTTATCAGTGATATTCTTGATTTCTCCAAGATAGAGGTCGGTAAGGTAGAACTTGAGGAGATTCCATTTGACTTGAGGATCTTGATTGAGGAAGTGACAAACAGTATGGCCCTTAGGGCAGGGCAAAAGGGACTTGAGTTTATTTCGTTTCTATCTCCAGATGTTCCATCTCTATTAATTGGCGATCCGGGTAGGCTGAGGCAGATATTTAAAAATCTTGCAAGCAATGCCGTTAAGTTTACCCATGAAGGTGAGATACACCTCAAGGGAGAGATGGAAGAAGACCTTGGAGACAGGACCAAGATCCGGTTTTTAGTAAAGGACACAGGCATTGGGATACCAGAAGATAAGCAGGCAGCAATCTTTGAGAGCTTCACCCAGGCGGATGGCTCAACTACCAGGAAATACGGGGGAACCGGGTTGGGAACCACTATATCCAAACAATTAGTAGAATTGATGGGAGGGGAGATAGGCGTTGAAAGCCCTAGAAATTTTCAATTTTCAATTGATGATTTTCGATTGGAAGATAATTCGGAAATCCAAAAAAGAGAGAATCTTCAATCTTCAATAGTCAATCGTCAATCAAAAGGTGGTCCGGGAAGCACTTTCTGGTTTACCGTAGTCTTTACAAAACAGACAGGGGAGAAAGCTATCCTGCCAAAAGAAGATGTTGATCTAAGTGGCTTAAGGGTCTTGGTGGTGGATGACAGCCAGACCAATCGATTTATACTCATGGAGTATCTCAGATCTTGGGGCTGTGGTTCTGTGGAAACGCCAAGCGGGAAAGAGGCCCTATCAATTCTCAGGAAATCTGTATCATCAAAAGATCCATTTAATCTAATTTTGACAGACATTCAGATGCCTGAAATGAGTGGTTTTGATCTTGCAATAGAAATTAAGACATTAGAGGCTTTGAAAGAAATCCCTATCATAGCCCTTACGTCTGCTGGAATGATAGGAGACGGCAAAAGATGCAGGGATACAGGGATTGATGGTTATTTGACAAAGCCGATTAAACAGGATGATTTGCATAAGGCAATCATATCCGTTTTAAGCTCTTTTAGGGCAGAGGCGCCGATTGCCCCGAAGCTGATTACCAAACATTCTATAGCCGAGGAGCATAGGAAAGGGGTCCAAATTCTTTTAGTTGAGGACTACCCTACCAATCAACAGGTGGCTATGAGGCATCTCCAGGGGGCAGGATACCAGGTGGATCTTGCGGAGAATGGCCTGCAGGCAGTGGAGGCTTATAAGCGGAAACATTACGATATAATCCTGATGGACATACAGATGCCCGTGATGGACGGTTATGAGGCAACAAAAGCAATTCGGAATTCGGAATGCGGATTGCGGAATAAAATTGAAGAAGGTCCTTATTCAGAATCCGAAATCCCTGGCCCAGACCTGGCTGACCAAGATGACGTGATGGAAAAAGAGGTATGGGAAGCCAGTAAAAGCAACGGTATATCCAAATCGACTCGCGCCAGGGCAGGCCAAAATCTAAAATCCCAAATCAAAAAGATTCCCATCATTGCCATGACAGCACATGCCACGCAAGCGGATAGAGAAAGGGCCTTTGAGGCAGGAATGGACGACTACGCTACTAAGCCTCTAAAAAGAAAAAAACTCTTGGCTATGGTGGAGAAGTGGAGCAAAACGATTGCCGATTATGAAATCAAAGACTTTAATAAAAATAAATCCAAAATCCCTGGCCCAGACCTGGCTGACCAAGATGACGTGATGGAAAAAGATGTATGGGAAGCCAGTAAAAGCAACGGTATATCCAAATCGACTCGCGCCAGGGCAGGCCAAAATCCGCAATCCGCAATCGAGAAAGTGGCTCCAATGAATTTCAAAAGGGCTATAGAGGAATTTGAGGGGGATAAGGAGTTTTTGATGGAGGTTTTGGAGGGTTTTCTGGAGAATGTGAGGGCTCAAATCGAAACTATACGTCGGGCCATATCCAATGGGGATGCTGAGGTAGTCTGGAAAGAGGCGCATTCCATTAAAGGTGGTGCTGCTAATTTAACTGCTGATAAACTTTCCAAGATTGCCTTTGAACTCGAAGATGTTGGAAAATCGGGCATGTTAGAGGAAGGAGGAGAGGTTCTCGAAGGGCTAAAAAAAGAGTTTTATCGTTTAGAGAATTATGCCAAAGGAATAGACGGATGTAACTAATCAAGGGGTGATAGGGTAAAGGCATCATTACCCTTAGTAAAATGCTTGGTTAAAAACTTAGATCACTCATAGACGGGTAAACCAGAAGAATAAAGGGGGATTTTCATGAAAATCCTGATAGTGGATGATGAACTCGTAAGCCGCAAAAAAATGGATAAACTGGTCAAGAGTTCAGGGCATGAAACACTTGTAGCTACAGATGGAATAGAGGCGTGGGATATATGGAAAAATGAGAGGACCAGGATGGTAATCACAGATTGGGTTATGCCAGGAATGGATGGTTTAGAACTGTGCAAAAAAATAAGAGAAGCTGAAGGAAGCCAATATACTTATCTTATAATGGTAACCTCAAAAAATGAGGTTCCTGATATTGTCTTCGGCATGGATTCCGGGGCAGATGATTTTATTACAAAGCCCTTTAAAAGAGATGAACTGGCTGTAAGGATCAGGGCAGGAGAAAGGATATTAGGCTTTGAAACAAGGGATATAGTTATATTTTCCATGGCCAAACTGGCCGAGTCACGCGATCCTGAAACGGGCAATCACCTGGAACGTATACGATTTTATTCAAAGACATTAGCTGAATATATTGCTAAGTCTGATGATCCTCCTCAAGAAATAGACAATCTATTCATAGATAATATTTTCCTAACCAGCCCGCTGCATGATATTGGTAAAATAGGTATACCTGACCATGTATTGCTTAAGCCAGGGCGATTTGATGATAGAGAATTTGAGATTATGAAAGATCATAGTCTTATAGGATTTGAGACCCTTAATGATGCCTTAAAGAGATATCCAAAGGCAGAATATTTGCAGATGAGCGCTGAAATTGCCCGATCACATCATGAAAAATTTGATGGTACCGGATATCCTGATGGCCTCAAGGGAAAGGACATTCCTCTTTCCGCACGCATAGTG
>CAYTDY010000261.1:0-3611 GCA_964436665.1 uncultured Desulfobacteraceae bacterium | reverse complement strand
GAAAATACCTACAGCAACGGTTTGCATCTTGCTCCCGGTAGGAGCAACAATTATCTTTTCTAATACTCCGTATTTATCATAAATATCAAGGAGTGTTTCTAAAGTTTCTTCGTACTCAAGAGTACTTGCCTCAAGATCCTCTCTGTTTGAAATATCTTTAACACGATTGAGAATTTTTATTTTTTCCGGTCGCCATAAATTCCCTTCCAACGGAGGAATTCCATGAATCAATGTGAAAGATGATGCTTGCACTTCAAAGCGTAATGCGGCAAGCTGATCAGGGTTGAAGGAGGGAAATGCAACTACTCTGATTTGCTGTCCTCCAAAAGATGCAGAGGATAGTTCAGGGTCAATAGCTAAGTCAAATATTCCTGAGGAAAGAAACATTGCGGAGTAAAAAGAATCCTTTTCCATTTTCATGATTTCAGTATCTACATCCTTTTCACTTGGTGGATACTTCCGTGCAATGGTATATAAAATTGTAATTTTATGAAAATTGAATGGTGGATTACCTAACACATTTAATATTTGAACTATAAGCAATCTCGACATTCCTGATATGTCAACTAAAATACGCCCTTTCTCCGGTCTCAAAACACCAAGAATTTTATTTCCCATTCCTTGGGGATTTTGACGATCATATGTAATATTATGCACTGTTATTCCACCGCGATTGCATTTCTTTTTAATCTCTTCAGTCTTGTTTTCATCCACATATGGAAGGTAGTCTATGAGCGCTACAGAAAATCCGGTTTTACCAGACTTCAATGCAAGATTTAGACCTGTCATTACTCGATCTTCAAAACCGGCACATAGAATTAATAAATCTTCTTTATTCAGAGGAACATTATCAGTAGCCGTTAAGCCTGGTTTATCAATTTGATACAATTTTCGGTCTATTCTTAATACTTTTTGCAATTATTCTTTCTCCTTTTCAAACTCTGGGAAAAGAGGCAGGTTTGGATCTTTAATAAGGTTTTTTTTGAGTAAATGGTTTTTTTCGAATTCCTTTGGTCGCAAAAGGAGTTCCTCAATTTCACTTGTCTCCAATCCAATGGAATCCCGTGTACTAAATGTAAGATTAAAATGTGGGATAAGTAGCCGTCTCAAATAAAGTCTTGGCACAGGTTTGCCCCTACGGCTTTTCCCTCTTACATCTTCAATAAATACGGAATACCTTAAGATCTCTTCATATATTTCCTGTGCTTCGTTTGATAGCTCTAATTGCTCGTATGGCTCTATTCTATGGGACTGCCAGGGTGGGTTGGTTTTTAAATTTTTGGAATTACGAAACTTTAGATAGGAATTTGCAACAATACCAAATGCAGACACTACTTCTACTAAATGAGGACCGTTTTGTAAAACACGTAAACCCTTCAGAAAATTCCCTGACTGTTCTCTAATACTCGCCGTTTGATGTTTTGGAGATATCTTTGGAGATGTCTCAATCTGCGATAGTCCCTCTGTACCTCCAGCCCTATTGACCATTTGTTTAACCAAATCAATAATGTGATGAATATCGCCGCTACAAAGGTGGCAAAGCGACTCCTTTCCCCATATTTCAATCCTTGCACCGCTACGGATTTTTCTTGCGACTTCGTTGAATTTTTTTGGACCTGAATAAGTGCTCAATAAGGCATTAAGATCTGATACAGGATAGTTTTCAATAGCATTAAGCCTTCGATCAAATATGTCCTCTATGAACCTGAGCTTTTCTTTTTGATCAGCATGGATATAAATTGCCCCGAGATTCATTAGGCTAAATTCCCTGCCTTCCACATATACTTTGGTATCAATATCGCTGCGAGAATAACTAACAGGGCTTTCTGTTGAAAGCTTAAAAAAGCATGATGGTGTACGCTGCATAAAAAGGCGGTTTAGGTTTTGTTGTAGCTCAATAGTAATCTTAGGTGAGGAATAGTCGTCTATGAAAAAGTAAATTGGTCGTTCTTCAAGAAATGGCAGCATTTCTATTAATTTGTCACATACCTTAATAAGTATATCCGGGCCGAAATAATAACCAAAGTGATGTTTTGGATCGTTTACAAATCGCTGCTTCTTCGCTGACCGTATCCTTTCTTTTTGAAGTCTCGCTGAGAGTGCTTTAAAACTATCGATACCAGGTTCGTGAGAGCGGCTCAAGTCAAGAATCTCCCAAATTGTTTTTGAAGCTTTTTCTTCTTTTTTAATAAATTCGTTTTTATGAAACTTCAATGCCCATTCTTTAATTGAATATAGCAACTCACTTAGTAAAGTTGAAGTTACGAAATGCAAAGGGATATTTATAGCTTCTTGACGCTCGGGATTCCTGTATCTCGAGAATGCAAAATATAGATCATCACATCGATAGTAAATACCGATATATTTGAGATCTTCTGGGTTATCTTCCCCAATGATTAATCGGTGCTGAAGGCTGAGGCTCCTGAAGACCGTACTTTTACCGCAACCACGTGGACCCGTGAGAACCAAATTATCCCTTGTTCCGATGTTTGAAAGCCCGAGGAAACGCTCAGAATAGAGAGCTTTGAGTAAGCTGTGTGAATCACCTATTTGCTCACAACTAAGGAATTCAAAAGGATCAGTTAAAGTTTTCACGGCTTTTTGCCTTTGCCTTTTGGCAAACTCGGCATCAATCTCATTTAGTCGTTCAAAAAGCTTTTTTGGCCGTCGTGCATAGGGATCACGGGTTGTATCGGTTTCCACCAAATGCCTTGCCAAAAAATGATCATTTAAGACATTAAAAGTAAACTTCTCCACTGGTAGGGCACCCTGGTAATCAACATTTTCCAAAAGGTCCTTAAGGATAAATGCAAGCTGCTCAAAATCATCCTTTTCACTCACATTTCCAGAAGCAGAAGATGTGCCAAAATCAGTTACTTTAAAAGCATAATCCGGTCCCATGAGTAAAGAAGATTGATCTTCAACTAAAATGTTACCGGAATGCAGATCACCATGCTGAAATGGTCTTTCATCCATCTCATCGAAAAGGGAAAAAATTGCTTTTAGGAAATCGATTATGAAATTAACGGAAATATTATTCTTGTTTTCGCGAATATACTCTTCAAGATTTGGCCCATTTATGTAATCCGATATTAATACGACACAATCTATGTCATGCTTTGAATCTATCCAGTTATCAACTCCACGAAAGCTAACTGCAACCTGGGGGCTGAGCATATTAGCCTGCTGAAATTCCTGTTTCCAATTCGTTGATTTTATGTTTTGGCTGGGAATTATCTTAACAGCTATATTGTGCGTCAGTTCCTCAGAATATGCTCTAAATACATGTGCATTATCACCGGACCCCCTGTGCTCTTCAATAATATAATCTCCGGATTGGCCCGGCACCTGTTTTCCGATGAAGTAATTTATGTCAGGTAAATATTTTCGCATATTTTCGCTACACCTTCTGGAATATTAAAAAATGTTCTTTCTTAGCACCTTTGTAATCTCGGCGCGACCTCCGAATATCGGGAATATCATCTTCCATAACCTCTAATAGTTGCAATGATGGGGCATAATCCACGACTATGTTGCAAACGAAATGTGACAGATTAGTCTTAGGTCTACTTGCTATTCGTTCCCCCACAATAATTACACAATATCCATTT
>CAYTDY010000260.1:0-3617 GCA_964436665.1 uncultured Desulfobacteraceae bacterium | reverse complement strand
AACGTGGTCGTCAAGATCACGTTCATCCTAAGATAATATTCACGTACCGGCGCCGACCCTTTCGCCCACGAGGGGCCGGCGTCGCTTTCCCATGTAAACCTCCCATCCATCTTGCTATTCTCCACCAAAATTCCAGCGCTTACATCCCGTACATGAATGTTATTGGGGTAAGCCATTACCAATTGATTATTATATCGGACTAATATCCAACATGCCGAAAGCTTAGCACAACCTTAACTCGTGGCAAGGTATCTGGAATTAGCGACTGAAGTCGTTTTGGAACCTACGTTTTCTGAAGCTTCAGCTAGGCAGAGAAGGCTGTTAGAGGAAATGCCATGATCACCAACCGGATTCGGGAAATCCGACCGTCCAGGATGAAATGGGGGCCCGGGGAAAACGTCAGTTATAGGAGTCGGACTGAGGGCCATATTGAAAGCTGTGGCTAAGACACCGAACCCTAAGACTGCGCTCTCCCCAGTTCTATCCGACTCGGACTTCCCTTCCTAATATTCAATTAGTAACGTTCAAAAGTTGAGGCCTGTAAGAATTTGATTAAATCAATTAGTAATGACTCTTTTCTTAATTTGTATTCTCTAATGGCGAAAGCCTTCAATGTACTCGAGAAGTCCACCTAGAGTATGTAGGAATCCAGCTACTTGCTTTTCAGTAACATGACGATTAGTATCTCGATCATGACTTACGGCAGCTAGATATTCATGCATATTTTCAATTGCCCGCACCACTGCATCAGCCCAATTAATTGTTGGTCTACTTTTAACTCCTAATATTTTCATCACACGCATTTTTCGCGTAATTTTGCCGTTATGTCCGTGTTCTTTAATTGCTATGGCATCAAAAGCAGAATCAGGCGCAAGCTCCTCGATAAATTGTATCAGAAGTTCTCTCCCAGAATGGGCGGCCTGGCGGATACGATCTGGGCTATCGCTTTTGAGGACGGCCCATGCCCCATGCCACATATCAATATAATTTGATCCCAAGGATCGGAGAGCATCATCAAGTTCAATTACCCAATCTTGCCAAGGAACACCAAATGGCTCCCTTATATTGAAATTTTGAGTAACTGGCTTGTCAAAAACGAAAAAGTTTTTAGCTGTACCAATATATTCAGTAGTGACCCTAGTAGGAACACTCATTCCCAAATTTGCATTGTAATCGCCAAGACTCTTTCCTAAATCACCGACCATATCTGCAAAATAGCCATTATAGGTCCTGGCTACTTCAGCCACATTGGGCATTAGTATTGCCACTTCGCTTTTGATAGACTGTTCAGTAAAGCTTTGTGAATTTATTACTCCAACGTCATTGATGATTTTACCCAAATTGATATTAGCTTCACTTAGCTCACTGATTAGGTGAGAACTTCCAGGTCCCAAAACAGAAACTTGCTCTATTGATGATAAACTTAAGCGCTGGCTTTGTGAGAAAGATGTAATGGCTTCTTGTGCCAGTTTTGAGCTTAGCCCAACTATAATGCTTTGGTTTTTATAATCTATATTGCCAGCTATTTGGCTTGAAGCTATTTCAGTCAGCGTTGGGTTTGCTGAAATAGATTTTACCATATAAACTTCCGATGAAAAATGAGCTGATTTTATAGCGTCAAACATCGATACTCCTGAAATTGATCCTGTATTTATATTAGCAAGATAATTAGGGGATGCCTCAAATGATGACATAACTAAACTATTCTCTGTTTCCTTGTTCAGATTAAGAGCATTATTAGCCCGTAACGGATTAATTGAATCAAAGCTCACTGCATTATTTTTCAGAGAAGAGATAATACTTTTCGATCCATTATATAAACCAATCTTAGTATAATCAGATGCTTCATTAGAAGGAATTACGGTATTTGGCGAAGATCCATAAATATTCAAAGGATTATAGACTGCATCATTTATTTTCATCTTTGAAGTGTCATAGATGCCAGCATAGGGGGGCAGTAGATTTACAGAAAAAGTATTTGGGGATAAGCCAGCCAATAAATTTTGGTCAACTAATCGGTTAATACCCATTGCTGCCTTTGTTGTTCGTTCTGACAGGCTTTGCTTTATACGTTTCAATTCCCCTCTGCCTTTAGTAGTCAACTCCCAATTACCTTTTTTATTGGAAACAAGGCTAGAATTTAACAACGAATGCATTGCTCTACTAACCGATGACCTGTGTGCAGCAAGCTTACGGGCCAGATCAGTCAATGAACTAACCTCATTTTGCACCATATGTAAGAGTATTCTATTTTGGAGATGTGAATGTAATGCTCTTTTTTTCATTAAATCCCCCACTATAGTAACTAATTTAAATAATGTTGCGTAATATGTTACACCTCATTCATAAGAATTGCAAGACTTTTTTCTGATTATCAATTATTTAGTACTTGGTGGGTAAAATTAGATTGATAAATTATTAGGAGAATTTCG
The DNA here is from genome assembly GCA_964436665.1 of uncultured Desulfobacteraceae bacterium. Lineage (GTDB taxonomy): Bacteria > Desulfobacterota > DSM-4660 > Desulfatiglandales > B25-G16 > CAYTDY01. The sequence goes on along the minus strand of CAYTDY010000260.1, from coordinate 1,185 downwards.
TCGACTTACGTGGCATCCTAAGGTTTCGGGCTCACCTTGGCGCGATTAGCCAGAGGTTATAAGTCCATCTTTCATGAATGTAGCTTCAAAAATCGTTGAAATATCAAGATCATTAACCAATTTCTGTGTATTTTCTGCCGCGGAAACGACTCGTCTATCATCTATTAAATGGCCATCTGAAAAAACCCTCCTTGCCCTCTTGCCAATCTCAATACCTTCTTCAATCCTGAACTTCTCTCCAAGAGTCAGATCAGCCGTTTTCTTCTTGAGCTCGCCCGACCTCATAAGCCACCCCAAGGTTGGGCAAAGGAGAGCATTCAGGAATACTTCTTTTGATACGTCACGCATATTGTTGCGCCCGGCTATGACAAAAGTAAAGCCTTGGATTTTGGTTTACAGGGGAAGATTTCGCTAAAACCACAAAAGAAAACCCCATTCTATTATTTGAGAAACGTAATGCGGGACGCCCTTGACTAATTGAACTAATCTCTTAGGCTATTTTCCCTTCTTAAGATCATTTCGAAAAACTGTATAACCGGCAAAAAAATGTGACGCCAAAGGGAGCGGGGCTTTTTACCTCTGAGTGAAGGCGATAGTCATATGGTGATTTTCATTCATTCAACTGTTGACAAAATGTCTCATCGGCAAAGGCAATAATCAAGGCACCAAGAAGGGACAGCGCGATCATGAGACTGAATGCCGAAATAACGGTCGTATGCTACATTTTACTAACGTGCACAAATCCTCTATTTTCATTCATATGGACTTTGACGGTACCCTGCAGCTCTTTTCTTTTATTTGACATGAGCGAGGTAGATCTGGTATCCGTTTTTATTACGCATAATGCCAGATAAAATTGAAGTGATATACTGCCATTCTCTGTAGACGATGCCTCTTTCTTTTACATTCTCTCTGGCTACACTAAAATTTGGCAAGAGACCGTGATATATATTATTTAAATCTGCAACAACTCTGGAACATTACCGTTTTAGGAGGAGAACAATGAAAAAGATTGCTATTATAGTGCTCTCAGTGGCACTGGCGGCAGCCATCGTCTCTGGATTGATCTTCCATCTTAAGTATATTGATACAAGGGATGCCCTTCTCATCAGCGAGAACAACCTGTCCGGCCTGAATGAGAAGCTCACCAAATTGAATCAAGAAACCTTTGCGCTTCAGAAACAA
>CAYTDY010000259.1:0-3626 GCA_964436665.1 uncultured Desulfobacteraceae bacterium | reverse complement strand
GCTCATGAAAAACCCGCATTTAACGGTTAATGGTTCAGCAAATAACCATTGAACCTTGAACCCGGAATTTTGAACCTGTGTAGTTACGCTAAATATTTAAAAAAATGGAAGAAAGGAAAAGAATTATGAACCCAATTGCACAAGAACTAAATGAGATTATCAAAGAAGCCAATCCCAATATCTATGAAATGCTATCCGATAAAGGAAAAAATATTTACTTTCCCAGAGGAATTCTCTCCCAAAGCGCTGAGGCAAAGGAAAAGGCGTCTAAATATAATGCTACAATAGGTATTGCAACAGAAACCGGAGCACCTATGCATCTTCCTTCGATTATGTCATATATAAACTTACCCCCAAATAAATCACTCAATTATGCACCATCCTTCGGTATACCTGAGCTCAGAGAGACCTGGCAACGGCTGATACTCCAAAAAAATCCCTCCCTTATTAGTAAGGAAATAAGCCTTCCAATTGTAACCAATGCCATAACCCATGGACTTTCCGTTACTGCTGATATGTGGATTGATGAAAACGATGTTATCATGCTCCCTGATAAGATCTGGGGAAACTATAACCTGATATTTACTGTTCTGCATAAAGCACAGATAAGACAGTATCCCCTTTTTTCATCAAAAGGGGGTTTCAATCTGAGTGCCTTTGAAGACTCGCTCCATGAAGAAGCCTCAAGAAGGGAAAAAATAGCAGTCCTTTTAAATTTTCCCAATAACCCTACTGGATATACACCAACAGAGGCAGAGGGCAAAAAAATTTCAGAGATTTTACTTAATCTGGCAGAAAAAGGTACTAATATTTTGCTCATAGCAGATGATGCATACTTTGGGCTTTTTTATGATGATAATTCCATGAAAGAATCTTTTTTTGCCTTACTTGCCGGGGCCCATCCAAGAATAATGGCTATAAAGCTGGATGGTGCAACAAAGGAGAATTATGTATGGGGCCTGAGGGTAGGATTTATCACCTATGGCACTTTATTGAAAGGCAATCCCAAAAATTGTTATGATGCCTTGGAGAGAAAGACAGCCGGCACTGTCAGGGGCACTATATCAAATAGCCCTCATCTGAGCCAATCCATTGTCCTTGGCTCCCTTAATTCAGAAAACTACAAGTCAGAAAAGGAGGAAAAATTCACTGTATTATGCAATAGGGCAACCCGGCTCAAAGAGGTGCTGGCAAACAACAAATATATGGATGCCTGGGATGTATATCCCTTTAATTCAGGTTATTTTATGTGCCTGAGGTTAAAGAAGGTAAATGCTGAAGAATTAAGGCTTCATCTTTTAGACCAATATGGTGTAGGAGTAATTTCACTTGGTAACACCGATATCAGGGTAGCCCTATCCTGTGTTGAAGTAGAAAATATCCAGGATCTTTTTGATATAATTTTTCAAGCAATTCAAGATCTTGAAAAGGTTTCTTAATAGTAATTATCAATAATTAAAAGGAGTTAGATATGGAAAGAGTGCCACAGAAGGTGGAGAGAAAAATGACCGAAATCTATGCGGATGCACCGATTGCAAAATTCGGTGAAAGAAAACCGGATTTTTCAACCATGGGAAGAAAAATAAAGAATCAATTTAAGAATTTAAGAGAAATTGTGGTAGTAGAGGCATGCAGAACTCCATACGGTAGATCTGGAGGGGTGCTGAAAGATTTTACAGCTATGCAGCTTGGGGCCATGGCAATCCAGGAGGTTCTGAAGCGAACTAACGGTAAGGTCAAACCAGGAGATATCGATTATATCTTTATGGGACAGGTTGTACCGGCAGCCTGCGGGCAAGTTCCAGGTAGATCTGCTGCAATACTTGCAGGAATTCCAGAATCAGTTCCTACTATCACTGTCAATAAGGTGTGCTCTTCTGGAATTAAAACGGTTGACCTGGCAACCCAGATGATTCAATTGGGAAGGGCTGAGATATGTATAGCCGGTGGACAGGAAAGTATGAGCAATTGTCCATATGCCCTTACAGAAATGAGGTGGGGTGTAAGAATGGGCCTTAAGAGTCGGCCGGCACTTGATCTGATGGTATATGATGGCTTATGGGACCCGTTCTATGATCGGCATATGGCTATTCACGGTTCGGAGGTTGGTGATGAATTCGGTTTTAGCAGGGAGGAGCAAGATGAATGGGCCTGTCATTCACAGATGGCAGCCGTTGAGGCCATGAATGCCGGGAGATTGGATGATGAGACATTTCCGGTAGAGGCCAAAAAGGGTAAAGAAGTTGTTATTATTGACAAGGATGAACCACCAAGACCATATACTACTATGGAAGGACTGGCAAAATTACCAGCGGTTTTCGGACATAAGAGCACGGTTACTGGCCAAGCGGGAAGTGTAACTGCCGGAAATGCTCCGGGCATCAATGATGGGGGAGATGTGTGCCTGATCATGAGTAGAGATAAGGCGTATGAACTTGATCTGAAGCCTTTATTTACAATATTAGATTATGCAGAGGTTTCTCAACCAACAAAGGATATTGCAACTGTACCGGGACTGGCCATAAAAAAGGTTTTGGAGCAGAATGATATGACGCTTGACCAGATTGATCTTATCGAGATCAATGAAGCGTTCGCTGCTGTTGTGTTAGTAAGTGCTCGAAGTATCCTGGGGCTCACCAAAGAACAGATGTTCGAGAGGATCAATGTTAACGGAAGCGCTATTGCCTATGGCCATCCTATCGGAGCAACAGGAGCCAGAATCGTAATGACACTTGCATATGAACTGAGGCGAAGGGGCGGCGGAATCGGTATATGCGGAATCTGTTCAGGTTCTGCCCAGGGTGATTCTATGCTCATTAAGGTCGAATCCTGAGAAAAGACTGATCCTGAATTATTGATTTAGGGATTCAGGAATTTTTGATTTGCGATTTTGGATTCTTGATTTAAGGGAAAAATCCTTTTAATCTAAAAGATGCGTTAATTTTAACTTTAGGACTGTCCGTCCCACTCTGCTGGTTTAGGCGGGCGGGTACTTCTGCTAATGGAGCTTTCAACTTTTGTTGAATATATAAAAAAATCAAAGGATTTTGGCCCTCAGATTGTCTTTCATCGCTATCTTCCTCACCAGGATTCCAGATACGATAAAAGCTGGACCTTCTCTCCAGATATGTTACACCTCCTGAGAAAATCAAACATTGAAAAACTTTATACTCACCAGATTAAGGCCATCGAGAAATTAAAGGAAGGTAAAGATATATTAGTATCTACACCTACTGCCAGTGGAAAGAGTCTTATTTATAATATTCCTGTTATTGAAGAGATTTTAAAAAATCCATCAGTAAGAGCCCTTTACATCTTTCCCCTTAAGGCCTTGGAGCAGGATCAGTTAAAAAATCTCTATGATTTTATTTACGGGATAAAGGAAGGCCGTTTCAGTGCAAGCATCTATGATGGGGATACCTCAACAGGGGATAGACAAAGGATTAAAAACAAGATTCCAAATATCATCATGACTAACCCTGATATGCTACACAGGGGCATACTTGCCTATCATGAGAAATGGGCTGATTTTTTTTCAAATCTTTCCTTTGTTATTATTGATGAAGTTCACACGTATCGAGGAATTTTCGGCTCACATCTTGCGCAGATATTGAGAAGATTAAAAA
>CAYTDY010000258.1:0-3655 GCA_964436665.1 uncultured Desulfobacteraceae bacterium | reverse complement strand
CGTTCTTCCTTCGTTAAACGAAGGAATGGGCAGGGTATTGGTAGAGGCTATGGCAGCTGGAAAGCCCATTGTTGCCAGTAAAGTTGGCGGAGTGCCCGACCTGGTCATTCAAGGGGAAAATGGACTGCTTGTCCAGGCAGCGGATGTTAACGCCTTAGCGGGTGGCATAGAATCCCTGCTTGCGAATCCTAAAAAAAGAAATGCGTTGGGGGAAAATGGATAGAAAATGGCCTTTAAGTTGGGATAAGTTTACATGGTACAAAAGATTGATCAATTATACCTCGAATTGTTGAGAAAGAAGAAAAGTCCTTTGGGGTTAAGTAATGGGGGCACAGAGGTTTATTAAAAGCATAGCCTTTCTTGCGATCCTCGCAGCCATCCTTTCTACCTTCTGGGTGGCAGATTCTTTTAGCACCGATCATCAACAGGTCGCCGGCTTAATTGACCTCCGCACAAATTTCAGTGACGGGGCTTATGACCTGGAATCTCTTGTGCAATTGGCAAAGAAGAAGGGCTTTGGTGTCCTGGTTATCAATGACCATGATAGATTGGCCATGGAATATGGCCTTTTCCCGTTCAGGAATATCTTAAGAAAAAGGGTTGAGTTACATTCAATTAACAAAGGCGGGGCAGAGAATTATCTGAATAGCATCGAGGAAGTTGAAGAAAAGTATCCTGATATGATCATAATCCCAGGGTCCGAAACCGCACCCTTTTATTACTGGGCCGGCTCCTATTTCAAGAAGAACCTTACCGCCCACAACCATGAAAGGCGGATTTTGACCATAGGGCTTGAAAGGGCTGAAGATTATCGGGATCTCCCAATAATTCACAATGGTTTTTCAACAAGATTTACGGCAAATTTCCTTCCTACTACTCTAATTTTTCTTATCCCTCTTGTTCTTGGTATCTTTTTGCTAAGACGGAAGGGTATTTGGAGGATATCTGGTGTAACAATAGGTGTCTTATCCATTCTCTTCATCATCAACTCCCACCCGTTTAGAAGCTCTCCCTTTGATCAGTATCATGGCGAGCAGGGTATAGCCCCATATCAACTCGTGATAGATCATGTGAATTCAAGAGGGGGGATGACCTTCTGGAATTATCCTGAAACAAGATCGGGGATCAGAAAAATGGGGCCGATTTTTGTAAGAACGCCCCCTTATCCCGAGGTTCTGGAAGAATCTAGAGGGTACACAGGGTTCGCTGCTGTCTATGGAGATAATATAACGGTTACAGAGCCGGGGAATATATGGGATAAGGTTCTTCTGGCGTACTGTAAAGGGAAAAGAGATAGACCGGTATGGGGAATATCCACGGCAGATTTTCATAAGGAAGGTGGGGCAGGAGAAAGGCTTGGGAATTTCCCCACGGTTTTTTTTGTTCACAAGAAGACCAAAAAGGAGATATTAGAGGCCCTGAAAAACGGAAAAATGTATGCCTGTCGGGGGAATTATCCCCAGGTCGCCAAACTCGATGAATTTTCTGTCTGCTCCTCCAAAGGTGAAATGAAGGGGATTTCCGGGGATGAGGTAGTATTAGAAGGGAACCGAAGGATAAAGATTTCCCTTTCAGCAGTTGAACCAACAAAGAATCGTGTTTGGATAAGGTTGATAAGGTCTGGAGAGCTAATTGAGCGTTTTGAAGGGGAATTACCCATGGAGATTGATTTTGAGGATTCATATCTCAAACCAGGCGAGAAGGTATATTACCGCATGGACCTGCATGGGTATGGAATAATTGTTTCCAATCCTATTTTTGTTATCTGTAAATAGTTAGATCTGTGCCGTAGATTTTGTATTTTCTGTTTGATTTTTATTCCATTTCACCTTAGATTGACAAAATCATTAAGAGCTGAAGGGGGTTTTTAAACATTTCTAATTTTGGAAAGGAGGGCATGAGCATGAAAGAGAATAGCTTGGGGCAAGTATTTGTAAGAAACCTGGTTGCGTCCATACCGTGGGGTATAATCTTCTTAGTTCTTCTTCTTATTGCCTCACTAGGCATTAGACAACAAATTAAGGAAAGTATGCAGTATGCGGCAAAGATGGCTATTACCGAGACGAGCAGTAAGGTTTTGTCCTATCCGATGTTCACACGCATCAAGCAAAATACCAAGGAGAGTATTGAATTTAGTGCTAAAAAACTGAGACAGGAATTAAAGGGTCTTCTCAATGATCCCCAGGTGAAAGAAGACCTGAAAGAGATCTTGGGATCTAGCTCTAAAAGGTGAAAGAAACGAGGGACTTATCACGAAAAGATATTAACGTAATTGCCCCTAGATCATTTCTTCGGGGCAATTACTTTAATGGGATAGAGACTCATGATTGTCGCCGTTCATCAGCCCCAGTATCTTCCGTGGCTTGGATACTTTGATAAGATCGACAGGGCCGATATCTTTGTGCTGCTTGATAATGTGCAGTTTAAGAAAAACGAGTGGCAGAATAGAAACAAGATAAAGACAGCTCAGGGCTGGCAGTGGTTGACCGTTCCAGTGACGTATAAATATCCCCAGTTGATAAGTGAGGTCACGATAAATAACAGGGTAGCCTGGCAGCATAAACAAAGACAGGCCATGGTGTCAAATTACAAAAAGGCGCCCTACTATGACCGGATGGAGGGATTCTTTGAAGAGGTTTTTTCTTCATCCTGGCAGCTTATCTCTCAATTGAATATAGAGGCTGTAAAAAGGCTAACTGCACTACTCGGTATCGATACACCACTCTGCGTTGCCTCTGGATTAGGAAATTTTCCTCAAGATCCGGATGAAAGACTTATTGCCATAACCAAACACTTTGGGTCAGATACGTATCTTGCAGGAGCAGGGGGAAGGGAATATATGGATCTCGACAAATATAATAAGAGCGCAATCAAGGTGATATTTCAGGATTTCAGGCATCCTGTTTATAGCCAGCTATTTGGTGGGTTTGAGCCGTTTATGTCAGTAATTGATCTTATCTTTAATCATGGTGATAAGAGCTTGATGATAATAAGGGGCAATGAATGAACATACTTGCTATAGGGCCACATCCCGATGATATCGAGATAGGTTGTGCAGGTACCCTGATAAAATACGCCCAGAGAGGGCACAATGTATTTCTCTTATTGATTAGTAAGGGAGAGATGGGTGGGGAGTCTGAGGCAAGATACAAAGAGCAGATGAAGGCGGCTGACATAATCGGTGCAAAGGATGTTTTTTGGGGAGGCTTCAGGGACACAGAGCTCCTCGATCAGGGAAACGAAATCATTCATACGATAGAGGCATATATTAAGAAAATTCAACCTAATTTCATCTTTGTTAATTTTTTTGAGGATACCCATCAAGATCACAGGACAGTTAATAGATCAGTCCTTTCTGCTGCCCGGTATGTGAGGAACGTAATGTTTTATGAGGTACCAACGACCAATAATTTTACACCAAATATATTTGTGGATATAGGTCCAGTGCTGGATGTGAAACTGGAGGCACTGAAGGCACATGCCTCCCAGGTAATGAAAACAAACATTCAGGATCTTTCCATTATAGATATTGCCAGGTCTTCTGCCCACTTCAGGGGTGTGCAGGGCAGAATTCCTCTGGCAGAAGGATTTGTTTCTGAAAGGCTTTTCATTAATATTGATTGAGTAAAAATGACTAACTATTTAGCCACTAAGG
>CAYTDY010000257.1:0-3683 GCA_964436665.1 uncultured Desulfobacteraceae bacterium | reverse complement strand
GTCCGAACGACTCTGCCAGAGCCGCAACAGTGGCGCTGTGTCAGATACGGGCCTGGTGCTCGATATAGACCAGCCCCAAAGCCCTTATCATAGCCTGCAAAGGCCAGCACTCCTCATTGTCAAGAGCGGCACTTCCAATGTGGGCTATGCCATTGGTCCTGTTAACCAGCTGACCTTTACTGTTTTTATGATTAAAGCTGGCATCCCTGGATTTCTTGATGTTCAAGGCGATCTTGTAGAGTGCCCAATCCCAGGAAACCTTCTGCCACGCATGGCTATAAGGCCTGCGGTAAAGAGGTGTTACAAGGCGATTTTCATTGTTAACTAATTGACTGAGGGCAGCACCCTTGGAACAGAGAGCGCCTTCATTTATAGGATGATCTGGATCACCCTCTGTATTGATAACCTTACCACTTGCGCCTTTGCTGGTGTGAACAATGATGCCGCAGCCTACTGCGCAATACGGGCAGATTGTGGTGGTCTCTTTTGCATACCTGATCTTTAATGTTTGTGCATAGGATTTGACTGGTTTCAGATCCATGCCCAAACCAAGGGCCATCACACCTGCAGCAGTTCCTACAGAAATCTTTAAAAATTGCCTTCTATTAACCTTCATACGCTAACCCCCTTTCTTCCTGCCTAAAAAGAGGCAATTATTAATGGTTACAAGTTGAAAGCTTTGCCATTTTACTTTAATCCCTGCTAAATTTTTTTATTACCATATATAATTATATTAAACAAATTTAATATAAGCAATTTGAATGCCAAAAAATAGAAATCGTTATAATTTTTAATTCTAGAACAATTTCAAGAAGATAGATCAAGAGAAAATAGAGAGAAATGATTAAGCGAGGATTATTTATTGCAAAATTGCAATAGATTTAAACTTTGCATTTTATTTTATGAATTAAATTAACTACTTATTAGAAAAAAGATAAAAATAAAAAAACTATTGCATTTTTGCAAAATATGTAAAATGAAAAAATAAGGGCAGTCCACTTACTGCGGACTGCCCTAAAAATTGAATAATCAGTTCGTTTACCCTGTTAGAGTGCCTGTTCGAAAGCATAGGCACTATATCCAACTGGTATTCCAGGTATTAAACAGGCTACTATGGCCTATCCGGAATCCTAACAGGGCTTACTCGACTGGATAACCTGCTTTTGACCAGGCCTTCCAGCCACCATCTATATTTTTAATGTTTTTGTAGCCCATCCTAACAAGGTTACAGCATCCAAGGGAAGCTCGGCCACCAGACTTGCAATAAATAACAATTGATGCATTCTTATCAGGAATCTTCTTACCAATCTTGAACTCAAGCAGCCCTCTGGGAATGTTTACTGCTCCCGGTATATGTCCTGATTTATACTCCTTTGGCTCTCGGCAATCCAGGAAGGTAGCTCCACCTTTATCAAGCAAAGCCTTGGCGTCAGATACAGAGATTGAGGCAATATTTTTTTTGGCCTCGGCGACTAAGTCTTTGGCTGTCATATCTTTTGCCAATGCCAAGGACGCATTAAAGGCAAAGGCAGCACTGATCATCAAAGTAACTATAAAAATCAGATTTTTCTTTTTCATAAAACTTTCTCCTTACTATTTTACTGTTCAATATTTAAGCAAATAATCACCATTTCATTTACATTGGAAGAATAAAACTATCACAAAACCAACCTGCTTGCTTCCTCTCTCACCTCCTCTCAAAGGACTATTTTGCAACTACTTATTTAGGTTGCCATTTTTGTTTTCTTGGGATCAAATTGGCAGGAACCATAACATCCTTGTTTGCCCTTTTTTCTTTATCCTCTACATCTTTCTCCTGCAAGAAAAGGGACTCATTACCATGACAGGCATTACAGTTTGAGTTCTGTGGTGTCTTTCTTCTAATATTATGGGGTGTTGCAGGTTTCCATGTAGGCAAATTGTCAAAATTGCTTAAAGCATCTTTCACATAAAAGTCAAAGGTTCCCCTGTCAACAGGTATATGCCTTAAGGTGACAAATTTTTCAGGCATCTTCTCTGATTTTAATGGATTTAGCCCGATTTTAAAATCAAGCCAGGAGGCCTTTGTTTTAAAAAAGGTGAGACCTTTTTTATCTTTGCCTACATGGCAGGCAGCACAATTTTTATACGGCTGGGCGTGACAGACCTGACAGCTTGCCTTATTCTTATGAACCCTGTGGGTTATCACATTCTTTGCTTCTCTTTTATAAATCTCCTTGTGACAATCAGTACATTTCGGTCCATTTTCCACCTCGTACCTGTTTGCATAATCCTTGCCATCACCATGCATCTCTTCGCCTGTGTGACACTTGTCACATTTCATATACTTTTCATGGTGAACATCAGGCAAAACTCCTTTATTCTCTCCCAAATATTCTGGTTGCACTCTGCTTCCATGGCAGGCCGTACATACCTCTTGCATTGGGGGTTTCTTTTGAAAGAGGTGTCCATCTAAAAATCCACCTTCAACACCATCCGGCCTGCTGATGTGACATTGGCCACAACTGCTGTGGCAGGTATAACAATGATTTTTCCTGCCTAATTCTAATTTACTATGAGTAGGTTTATCTTTAAGCGCCCTCTTATCATTGATTAAAGTAAAGGGCTTTAGGCTTACATGAATACTCGTTTTGTAATTCTCATTAATCTCATCATGGCAATCCCCACAGGCCGCGGTGGCGTCAGGATAGGTAGGATCCTTCACAACGCCATTATGGGCTGTCTTCCAATTGGGGTCATCGGGGTTACCACCATGGCATTCATGGCATGCAATCTCTCCATGGTTCTCATCGTCTACAATGTCACTGTCAACAAAAATCTTCTCGTGCGGGGCCAACGGCTCCACAGCACCGCCTCACCCCTCTCCTGCTGTTTCTGCAGACTTAAGTGCCGGCCTAGTTTTTGCTATCTCCCTCGTTATTTCTATCAATTTCTTGGCACTGGTATGGCACTTAAAACACTGGGTATCCTCATACGCCTGGCATATAAAGATATTACCCGGTATAAAAATGAGAGAAAAGGCAATTGCCAAACCAATCACTCTGAAATATTTCATACCTAAAACCCCCTGCTTCATGTTTAACAAAGTAAAACCTGTAAATTATTTTCAAAAGCCCTTTAATTAGCAGACTCAATATCAAATTTGTAAAAAGATGTCAAAATAATTTCTTAATAAAAATATGAAGTTGTGAACGTTGAGTTTTTTGAGTTTGTTGGATTTAAACCCAATGAACACAATAACACAATAAACACTACATATTGGGCGAAAGATTGTACTTCTTCATCTTTCTCCATAGTGTACTCTTATCGATGTGAAGTAGTTTGGCAACCTGTTTCATATCCCATTGGCATTGATCTAAAAACTCAAGGATAGTCTTTCTTTCACTAACAGCTAATGGTTTCAAGTTATAGGATGATGGAAGTAAGCATGGTAATTCAGAATTGTTTAAATTCCCCTCAATTAAAACCTGCGGAAGATCATCGTGATGGATGATATTGTCCTCACAAAGGGCAACAGCATTCTCAATGATGTTTTTTAACTCCCTGACATTTCCTGGATAATTATAATTGAGAAAAAATTGCATAGCACTCCTTGAAACACCCATGACCTTCTTACCCATATCATGGGTAAGATCCTGCAATATCCTTTCAATGAGCAAGGGGATATCTGACTTTCGCTCCCT
>CAYTDY010000256.1:0-3684 GCA_964436665.1 uncultured Desulfobacteraceae bacterium | reverse complement strand
GTATAAGTGGTAAAGTTATTTCCGGAATAGGTGGCAGTTTTCGCCGGAATCCGCAGAAAGCCGTGTCACCTTAGTAATGCGTTGTTTTCACATAATATAGTTGTTTTTACGAAGGCTTTTTGTTTTGTTTCCCGGCCCCTTAATTCATCGATCTGCAATATTTAGAAAGGAAAATCTATGACAAAAACAAAACTGACAATTGAGTTATTGAGAGAAGAGGCAAAAACATTTTCCAAAGTTGAATCACAACATGATGAACCAGCGCTTTTTGGAGTAACTGACGGAAAAGCTGTCGGTACATATTTAGAGCATAAATTTCAAGCTTATTTAAAACTTAGATATGAATATGTGGAAGGGTCTTCTGCAAAAGGTATAGATTTTCCTGAGCTTGGAGTAGATATGAAAGTAACAAGTATAAAGCAACCTCAATCGTCATGTCCTTTTAAATCCGCTAAACAAAAAATATTCGGCTTGGGTTATTCTCTTATTGTCTTTGTTTATGAAAAAACAGATAATAATAAAAAACGAACAGGTCGTCTTGATATACGACATACAATCTATATTGAAAAACACCGTACCGCCGATTTTCAAACAACATCAGGTTTAAGAAAAATATTGGATAATGAAGGGAACTTAGATGATATCCTTGCATATTTTGAAGAACGAATGATACCAGCTGAGGAAATTCAGGCAAGAAAATTGGCTGAAGAAGTTTTAAATAATCCTCCTAAAATTGGCTACCTCACAATTTCAAACGCCTTGCAATGGAGATTACAATATAGCCGGGTTATACATGAAGCTGGAAATATCGATGGAATAATAAGGGTTCACTAATGGCAAGTAAACGTAAAATAGAATTTGGTGATTTCCAAACACCTTTAGAATTGGCCAAGAAAGTTGTTGCTTTGGTAAAAGAAATTTATCCCGATCCGTCATTTATCGTTGAACCCACATGCGGCTTGGGTACATTCATAAGAGCAAGCATAAATAAATGGGGAGATTCTTGTCATTATTATGGTTTTGATATTAATGAAAAATATGTCAAGGAATTGAGATCAAATGGTTTTAAAAATGGCAATGTTTCTTTAGCTGTCAATGATTTTTTCAATTTTGATTGGTCTGAATTATTTAAAAAGTTAGGTGGTAAAATCCTAATTGTTGGAAATCCGCCATGGGTTACAAGTTCTGCACTTGGATTGTTGAATAGCAATAATCTACCAGAGAAAAGCAATTTCCAAAGACTTGGAGGGTTTGCTGCAAAAACAGGTAAGGCAAATTTTGATATAGCGGAGTGGATGCTTATCAAATTGATCGAAAGTTTACATGGGTCTGAGGCATGTTTAGCCATGCTATGTAAAACAGCAACAGCAAGAAAAGTGCTAAAGCATTTCTGGAATATTGATGGCCAAGTTAATGATAGTTCAATTTACATTATAGATGCTAAGCGCCATTTTGATGTCTCTGTTGATGCATGCCTGTTTGTTACTTTTATAAACCCTATCAAAAAATCAAAAGACGCATATATCTATAACGACCTATCCTTCAATAAAAAAATATCACACATAGGCATTTATGCTAATGAATTAATAGCGAATATAGATGACTTTAATAAATTTCGTAAGATTGATGGAATAGATTATTATAAATGGCGGTCCGGCCTTAAGCATGATGCCGCAAAAGTAATGGAGTTAGAAAAAGTAGGAGAAAAATATATTAACGGTTTTGGAGAATCTGTTGAATTAGAAAACGAGTTTATATATCCACTTTTGAAGTCCTCAGATCTCGGTAATGAAAGACTTGTACCAAGAAAGTATGTGATAGTCACTCAAAAAAAAGTGGGCGATGATACAAAATTAATTCAAGCAGAAGCTCCCAAAACATGGGCCTATTTGGAAAACCATTCTTCAATCTTAGATAATAGAAAAAGCATCATATATAAGAAACGACCTCGTTTCTCTGTTTTTGGAATAGGTGATTACAGTTTTACATCATGGAAGGTTGCTATTTCTGGACTTTATAAAAATATTCATTTTAATTCGATAGGACAGCACGATAACAAACCAATTATGGTAGATGATACATGCTATTTTATTCCTTGTAGTTCGGAAAATGAGGCAACATTTATTGCCGAGCAGCTGAATTCCAAACCTTGCCTGCAATTCCTTAAGTCATTAATTTTTTTTGATGCTAAAAGACCGATCAATATAGATATTTTAAGCAGGGTGGACCTAAAAAAGCTTTCAGAGATTAATGGAAAATTAGATGAAGCTTTAAAATATCTAGGCTACGCTCAAGCGCCCTTTTCACAGCAGCTTGCCATGGTTTTTGAAAAACAAAAGGAATACCGATAGGGATAGAGAGTAGCCTCACGGCTACCCCCTCCCACACCATCGGACGAACAGGTCACGTATCCGGCGGTTCGGCTGGTCAAGGCAGGCGCAAATGAAACGATATCTGGCCTGCCGGGCCTAAAAAACAGAACGCTACCGGCATTTCAGCTACCGCTGCATGATGCCGATAAGAACATGCTCTTTGATAGCCACGACCATTTACCCAAACCATTCGGTTGGGAACCGTTCGGGCCTTCACCGGGGTGAGACCTCCGCGTCTATTCCACCGCAGCTCGTTTCCACCGGCTAATATGCCCTCAGTTTATCCCGCTCCAGGCGGGGCTGACTTCTGCCACGCGATTGTCTCCCCTTACGGTTCGCTCAGTCCTTTAATGGACACGCGGCAGATCTCCCGGGGTAAACACGCATCTTTCCGCACACGAGCGCAGAGTATACCAACCTGGCCTAAGATGGGTAGAGGACTTTATCCCGCTGTTAGCGGGACTCGTCCCACCAGGCCAGCGTGTCGCAGATTTCGTTTGCGGGAACTCGGTTCTTGTTCATCACCCCGTGCGTTTGCGGTACCCTGCCTCGACAGGACAACTTCCTCCCCGAGTGCCGTCACCGGATACCCGGTTGCCATACCGCTATACCGTTGCCGCTCTTTTTTAGTCGCTCTTGCCCTTTGGGCTCGCCTCTTCGCTACGCTTCGAGCCGCCTCCATCAGGCTGGATTTGGGACTTGATGAGCTTTAAAATAAAGGGCAAGCTCAACGCACCCTTTAGAATACGTGCCGTGCCCGGCACACAACATCACAATGCACCAGATCATCTACAGCCTGCGGCTTCCGCTGCCAGGTGATTGTGGGCGTTTACAGCAAAAAGAGAAAGACATCTTGGTCAGACCCCAATAGCACAATAGCCGCCCCAATAGCCAATCTGATCGAGTGGATGAGATTTTTTCCATTAAACCGGAAGAAATGTTTCAGCCCGGAAAGCAACCTGTAAAAGTCAAAGCAAGAAGTCTTTTGTGTTACTGGGCAGTTAGGGAGTTGGGGTTTACGATGGCGGATCTGGCTCCAAAGCTCAATATCTCCCAGCCGGCGGTCAGTATGAGTGCTCGGCGTGGAGAGCGAATAGCATCAGAAAATGGATATTCACTGATTGATGAATAGAATCTTATAATATTAGGATGTCCCCAAAATCCCCATATAACATTTGACATTTTTCTTGACTTGACCATTTTAATTGACTATTTTATTAAAAAAAGGGGGTGGTCAAATGAAAACAATGGCCATAAGTAAATTTAAGGCACATGCGTTAAAGGTATTAAACGAAGTCGCAAAATCCCAAGA
>CAYTDY010000255.1:0-3694 GCA_964436665.1 uncultured Desulfobacteraceae bacterium | reverse complement strand
CGAAAGATCAGATTATGCAAATAGAGAGTACCCGAATTTGACTGATATGGAAATTTTGAGAAAGGAAGGTTATAGAGAAGTCGAGATAAGAAAATTTTGGACTCCAGAATCGTTAATACGCTCCCGCTTATTCATTCTTGGTTCTTATTTCATAATGCTTTTAGCCTTAACAGAGATATTCAGCATAGGTGTTTTGAAATCCTTACTTGATGAAGAAAAATGAAGAAGTGCTATCTCTTACTATATTTTATAACGGCTAACATCTGCATCCACCAGATGGCAATTACGCTGTCGCTTTATTGCCACTGGTGATGCCGGGGTTCAAAGCAAAATGAATTACAGTCGTCATCTGTACTATTTAGAAAAAATGGCAGTATTGCCAAATTTACTAAATGATGATTTTCGACTATCAAATATTTCCATCAGGAATTAAGGTATCCCATACTATTTTGGGAAAATATCAATTTAACTAAAAGTAAAATTCCCTTTTTTCAATTTGGGAACATCACAACTTTAATCATTTACCGAAAAAGCCAGCATTGGCAAAATCGGTAAATAGCTTTTTTTATGAGGCATTATCCGGGATGCATTCTTAAAACCATCGCTATTTAGCAAAAATGCCAATACTGGCAAATCAGCCAAATGGCAATAAATCAACAATGAATGTAAAAGGGGACGGGGCTAAATAAATAAGTAACTATTATAAAATCAAAAAAAACAAACGGAATCTTAATTACAATTGGTAAGATAAGAAGAAACCAAACTTTTTATGAAGTGGTATTGTATGAAAGATGAAAATACTTATATATTTAGCCCCGTCCCTTTTTAGAGCACCAATGTGTATGAAAAAACATGCCTCCCAGATAAGCCAAAATCCGAGCGTTAAGGTTGATAATCCTGATGGGCAGGAGATGATGGTTTGTCCGAAGTGCGGCTTCACCCAGCCACGGTCTATGGAATGTGCCCGATGCGGTATCATCATCTCCAAATATTATGCGAAGCAAGATCATGACAAAAGCAAGGTGGATGGAAGTGAAGGAACTCAGCAAAAAAAGGAAAAACCACTCTTATATCGCCTTCTTAAAATCTGGTTCCTTTTGCTACCGTGTCTAATGGCACTGATCGTCTATCTCGCTTATCATGATATCAAGGAGTTACAACGTAATTTCCCCATTTCTCCGAACCTTATGCTGCTCACGAAAGATCATGAAGTTATCGCTGGAATTATCCTGCTCCCTACAAAAACCACGAATGGATTTGATTTGAAGGAAAGCCTAACATTCGTCGACGCGGAAGATTGTCAAGAACTGACGTCAGCCCTATCAACAAAACAGGTCGAAGCCATGCTATCAGTAGTAACATCATCTGACTACTTTGAAGAAGAGGAGGTTGTGACATGGCAGTTGAAAGATAAAACCCATCGAATTGTGGCTGTGGATTTTTCAGTCCTTAGAGAATCCCCCTTTCAGCAATTTGAAATCGGCAAATATCTAAAGGACACAACCCGGGAAATGCCTACGGGCAGCAAACTGTTGGTTGATAAACAGCTTTTCATTAGCATCCTCATCTCTGATAGACCTTGGGATACATTGACGGATTTTCTGATGGATAATTTCGACCGAGAAATTAATCGAATCATCCTAGAGTATCAAGAGTTACCACCTGGTTTGTCTGTTGATGATTTGTCGATACCAGAGGACCAGAAAAGGGACCTGGTGAATCGTTCAATTATCGAACCTGTGAAAAAACAAATAGAAGAGCATTTTGGCATGCCAGATCTCAAGCCGATCGCTTTTATGGCCTATATCAGTCTGGTTGTCTCAACAAAAAACGGCAAAGGCATCAAATACCTATTTTCAAAATTCAAATCAAATGAAATCAACATCTACCCCAGTACATTTGTCTTCGATATCATGAGGTTGATCCCCGGGTCAATTTTGAACACGATAATAGATAGAGTAAAGCGGGGACGGGCCTAAATAAATAAATTGCCAATAGCACATCTGAACTGATAGTAATGGGTTATGCCAAGATTAGCCCGATTAGACGCCCGCCTGCCTCGGCTGAGCCTCGCGATGGCGGGCAGGCTGCTGGTGTTCTGCACCACGTTATTATACGGGGCATTGAGCGCAGAAGAATATTTAGGGACAGCAACGACCAGGATGACCTTTTAGCCCGTCTTGAGGATCTCATTCCCAGAACCAACATGTCCTGTTATGCCTGGCCGCTGTTGTCGGGAATCATGAACGAAATAGGAAATGTAAATCGGGGTCAGCCCTTGACATTGGACAAAATGAAATGTTTTGTTTTTTAGTTGGAAGAAGCATGTTTTTTTGTAATAGTTCAGCCACAAAGTCACGAAGACACTAAGATTATAATATAATTCATTTAATGCCATTTTTAATAAACGGTATATGCTGCATCTACAGTTTTTCAGCTATTGATTCTTCTTTTTTTGATAAGGTTTTATAATTAATATCTCTTCTTTGTGCCTTTGTGCCTTAGTGGCTGAACTGTTATGTTTTTTCTACTAATTATTTAAAGCGGGCTAGTGCGACTAGTTCAGAAGTTCGACCTGTTTGTTAATGGAAAGCACAAAAGGAGGAGGAGTCTATGCTCGATAAGCTTAGAGAGTATAAAGAGCTCATAGCAATTATCGTTTTTTTCCTTGGCGGATTTATTTGGCTTAATAACCAATTCCCGACGAAGAGCGATCTAAGGGCGGAGATTGGATATCTCAACTGCCTGGTGGATAAATACATGACGCTGACACAGTTACAAATCCGTGGCCAAGAGCTTGTGAAACAGGCCCAAGACTTAACGACCAGGATTTCCGACATGGAAACCAATAGTGGGGACGTGCATCTATCGCCTGCTATGAAGTTTGAGCTCGACCAGCTCAAGTCAGACTTTGAGCACAATAGAGAGAAACATAGAAGCAACAATGCTGAAATCGTGAAGATTTTGGACGAACTCGCTCGAAACGTTTGTAGGAAGAGGTGAACAAATGAAGAAAAACGTCTTATTGGTAGTAGCATTAACGTTGTTCTCGGTAAACGTAGAGGCTGGTCTGAGAGACCTCATCCAGCAAAACGTCCAAGATGCGGACAAATCCTATGAGCAGACCATCTCGCCCATCGAACAACAGAGTAAGCCGTCCCGGCTCTGGATACATATGCGAACTGAGAGTCAGAGGAACGTAGGGGAGGAAATCCTTAAAGCAATTTCTGATACCAGCTTAGGGGGGAGACGCATCGAGAAGAAGCCTTTACAAATCGTCGCCTCTGGCCCCCAAGAGAGCGAGTTACGGTATTTCAAGAAGGAAGACGAGGCCCAAGCTGCGGCATTATTTGCGGTATTACGGAGGCTCATTCCAGAACTCAAGCTCAAAGATCTCTCTCGTGAATACTCACATATACGTTGGATAAAAACGGGCCATTTCGAACTATGGCTATCTCCAGAGCTGGTGCAGATAGAGTCACCAGAATAAATGCTCGTCATGCATGCGGTGGGTCGCCATACAGAACGCTCTTTTAAAACCCTGCATAACAAGCCATTCGAGCCCGACTCCAGTGGTGCTGCGCGTCCCTTCGCGGCTCAATGGCGGTGTTGGCTGCTGAAACCATCTCTACTGAACTTATTATGGATAAAAAACATGCACAAGAAAATTGGAATCATCGGTGGGCTTAGCCCG
>CAYTDY010000254.1:0-3723 GCA_964436665.1 uncultured Desulfobacteraceae bacterium | reverse complement strand
GTATCTTTGATCTCCCTGCCTTTAGCATGCCAATGGAAAAATCTACCCCTGCTACGAGACCTTGTGCTTGAACCTTTTCTTTTAGAGGTATAAGGGTCGATCCTGTGCCAGTACAGATATCCAGTGCCTTATCCCCTTTGCTCAGACCTGTCTTATCAGCTAAAAAATATCGTAAGCTTAAAGCTCTGTCAGTAGAATGAAGGGCAACGAACCGGTCATAGATACGGGAAAAATAATCATAATATTTCTGTCGAAATCTTTTCATATTAGTGTCCGTTGTCCGTTGCAGTTAGTCCGTTGGGGTAAAAATATTTGATTTTTATATACTATACTATTTCTGTGCTATTCTTCACAACAGACAACTGACAAGATTCAACAGACAATATGTTTATGTAAGATACGGTGCCCACTGTTTGGCTGTCTCTGCTATATATCCAGCGGGAAGGTCTTTAACAATCCGGTTATGACCTGGCAAAAGGATATTCACCTCAAGTTTGGCGAGTTGTAATAGGGAATTTTTAAGCTCGGAAGCATCTGCCCCATGCAAATCAAACCGGCCAATAGCATAATCAGCATAGACCACATCACCAGGTATGAGGATTTTTTCCTGTCTATTATATAACCCAATGCTTCCAGGGGAATGCCCGGGAATATGCAGCACTTCCCATGTCATGCCGCCTATATCCAGATTTTCCTCCCCCTGAAGCCTTCTATCAACATAGAATGTAAAGGCGCCTGGTTTAAGGCTATATTGCATCATGCACATACTCTGGAACATTTCCATACCATAGACAGTCCTTTCATCACCCTCCTCCAAAGGCCCTGCCTCTATATCATGTACCCATAGTTCAGCCCAGGGAATCTGCTCTCTGATTTCTGCAAGACAACCTATGTGATCCAGGTGGGTATGGGTCATGATAATCCTCGCAATTGCCTTAAGCTCAATTCCCATATTCAGTATAGACTGTATCTTGTAACTTCCCTTGCCCATGAGCCCTGCGTCAATAATCGAAAGATCCTGGGAGTCTGGCTTCCCCACCACATATATATGGGAGTCTGGAATCATTTCGTCCTGCCCTTGAATGAAATATACTCCTTCGGTTACCTGAGTCATTGATCGCTCCTTAGTTGATTTCTAAAATGGTTCTTCAAATTTTCACGTTGAAACATAACCTGTTAGAATTATTTAGTAAAGCCTTTTATCTATCACCCCAGTGCGATTGTTCCCACCTACGGGGCGGGCAGAGACCACAAGGGACACTGAGTCTTTATCTCAATTGCTGAGCCTCCGGCCCGGAGGGAGGGCAATCCAGATCAAACTTCAATCCAATTATCGCTGTTTGCCCCATCAGGGGCCGAGTATTTGGCCTGATTTTTCCTCCCTGCCCTGTGAAATGCCATATTATTTTATATTTCACCGGGGTCAAAAAATCAGGCTAAAGAATTTACCTCAGAGGTCTCTGAGAGCTTGAGCGATCAGAGAGAGCGGGCGAGAGAATCAAGTTGAGGATTAATCATATCTCAAATTCCGCCACAATAAAGGTATGATCCGATGGCTTCACCAATCGCCTTGGAGCAACATCTATCCATGCCTTTTTGGATTTTTCAGCCAGGCATTTAGTAGCCCAGATATGATCCACCCTCCACCCAAGGCCTCGGCGCACCGCATAAGGAATCCTATAGTCCCAGAAGGTATACGCTCCACCATCAGGGTTATGCATGCGAAATACATCAACAAAGCCCCATGACTTAACACTTGATAAGGCTTTATGTTCATCAGGATGAAACCCGATACTCCCTGAAAGCCCTTCAGGATCGTACAAATCTATTGGATCTGGAGCCACATTAAAATCCCCTACCCATAACAGAGGCTCACTTGGTTGAAAGGTTTTTGAAAAATAATCGTGGAGACGTTGAAACCAGTCGAGCTTGTATTGAAATTTCTCTGAATCAGGTGCAGTTCCCTGGGGCACATAGGTATTTACGATAGGTATATCTTTGATATAGGCAGTTATGATTCTTGGCTCTTCTTTTTCATCTCCATCGCCAAAGCCAAAGGATACCTTTGTTGCTGGGGTCTTGCTCAGTATAGCAACACCATTATAGGACTTCTGTCCCCGAAAGGTGCAGTGGTAGGCCAAATCTTCAAAGGCCTCACTGGGAAAATCCTTATCCTGGACCTTTGTTTCCTGGATACATAGAACATCCGGCTCCTCCCTTTCTAACCATTCTTTGATAATAGGAAAACGGGCCCTTATTCCATTGGCATTAAAGCTGGCAATTTTCATCTTTATTCAGAATTTTTACAATGTATTGATATAGTTACGTTTTTACTGGCGCCCAATTCATGCCAAACACATGGAATGATGGGGTCTTCCTGCTCTTAACCCATTATTCCACCACTCCAGTGTTCCAATATTCCAATTATAAAGCGGAGCAGGACTATATGATCATATTATTACCATATTCACCATCTTTTGTCGCTCTTGAATCGAATATTCACCACCCACTCGCCCTGGCCTGTTGAATACAAATTCCAAGTAAACAATTTAAGTTACACATCTGAAATATGATCGATTTCCCTCAAAGTTACAAGCAGTTTATTTATTAAAGAGTGCCGATATCTCTGACACCATTTCCATAGGGCTTTATCGTCTACCATAATTATTCTTTCTTGTTTAAGAGCTAAGAAGATGCTATGATTCTTCTCTATAACTAGTGACATACATTTTGCGTACCTCGCTATTTTTTAGATATTTCATGATGGCGGGAGCTGCCATAAAAAGCTAACTTCAAACAACAGAAGGGAAGCATGATAACAATCAAAGATATCGATATCTCCGGGAAAAAGGTGCTCATCAGAGTAGATGTGAATGTACCGCTGGATGAGGACCTGAACATAACCGATGACAGCCGCATCAGGGCTGTTCTTCCCACAATAAACTATGCCCTTGACGAAGATGCAAAGGTGATCATGGCCTCGCACATGGGCCGCCCCGAAGGGAAGGTAGTTCAGGAGTTGAGCCTGGCGCCAGTGGCCAAACGCTTTTCCCGCCTTTTGAAAAAGGATGTTCAATTTGCCCAGGACTGTATCGGACCCGAGGTTAAGGCCCTGGTGAACAATATGCAGCAAGGGGATGTTCTACTTCTGGAAAATCTCCGTTTTCACCCTGGTGAACAAGAGAATAGCGACTCATTTGCAAAAAAAATTGCCTCTATGTGTGATGTATATGTAAACGACGCTTTTGCGGTGGCACATCGCAAAAACGCATCCGTTGTCGCTATTACCCGATACGCCCCGGTATGCGCGTCGGGTTTTCTCTTGAAAAGCGAGCTCAACTATTTCACACAGGCTTTGGAGGACCCGGCCCACCCGCTGGTAGCAATTATCGGGGGAGCCAAAGTTTCGAACAAGCTTGGGGCCTTGAAAAACCTGCTCAAGTATGTTGACAAATTCTTAATCGGAGGAGCAATGGCCAACACATTTTTGAAAAGTGTGGATTATGATGTGGGAAAATCCTTTGTTGAAGATAGCCTTTTATGGGAAGCGCGTTCCCTTATGAAGAAGGCGGCCCAGATGGGAGTCGGTTTCTACATCCCTGTTGATGCCATAGTGGCTGACCGTTTTGACGCCAATGCAGAAACTAAGATTGTGCCCATTCAGGAAGTACCCCCGGAATGGCTGATCATGGATATCGGCCCAGCTACCTCTCTCCTTTATTC
>CAYTDY010000253.1:0-3729 GCA_964436665.1 uncultured Desulfobacteraceae bacterium | reverse complement strand
AAAAGAGGGGCTTATTTCATTCCAGAGCCTAACGCTATCGGTTTACACCAAAAACATGATGACGGATCATTGTATCGCAGCGAGGGCAGAACAGTTACAAGAAGATTGTTAGGGAAAAAGATACCTATGTACAGGCATTTTCTTTCTCCCCCGGATGATTGGGAAGAACCTCAAGTCTCGATTTTTATACGTTCATATAATTGTGAGAAATATATTAAAGCTGCTATAGAGAGTGCCCTTAATCAGACATACCAGGATTTGGAGGTATGCATTGTTGACGATGGATCAACAGACAAAACATTACAAATCATAAAAAACAATTATAACGATAACAAGCGAGTGAGATGGATAACTCAGGAGCATAAAGGGCCGGCTGCAGCAATGAATGCAGCTATTGATCTTTGTCGGGGTGAGTATATTGGACAGCTGGATGGTGATGATTTATTGTACCCAACAGCAGTAGAAGAATTGGTTAAATTCCTCGATAAACATAATGAGTACGGAGTTGTATATTCGGATTACGAGATCATTGATGAAAACGGAGAATTTATCAGAAAGGAAAGAAGTTATAGAAACTATAATAGAAATTTGTTGATGCAAAAAATGATCGTGGGTCATTTAAGAATGTTTAAATTAAAGTATTGGTATAGAATAGAAAACATAGATGAGGACCTTTTTGCTGCTGTCGATTATGACCTTTTTGTAAAGCTTAGTGCAGTTTGCAATTTTGATCATTTCAGAAAGGTCTTGTACAAATACAGAAAACATAATGTTAATATAACAAACGATCCTCAAAAAATGGAATACTATACTGACTTAGTTCGCAAAAGAGCTAAATTAAGATCAAAAAAGTAACACCACATTAGCTATTGTTGCAAGTTTTGTTATGCGGGCAAATAGTGATTCAACAAGGAAGCTAGTTATAATGATATTTCAAAAAGCCAGCAATTTTCCCTTTGAAACTGATATAGTTATAATATGCTCTCGCCGGATTCCATAATAGGTAGATTAGTAGATTGATCATATTTTTAAATAAGTCGTATATACAAATAAACACAATGTATTTGTTTCCAAAGATTTTCATATGTTTTTTGACAAGTGCACCAAAACCTCTATTATATCTGTATGCTCTATTGGCAGTATTCACATCATACACCTTGACAGGATTTTTATGGATTACAAATGTGCCAGTATAGAAGTATCCCTCGTACCCCTTATACAGAGTTCTTAGGACAAAATCGAGATCTTCAGAAGATTCGAATATACCACCCAAGCCGAAATGAGTATCAAAAGACTTAATATCTGCGACAATCTGTTTTTTGTATAGGATACTTGTTGCAGTTGTAAGTATTCTCGCGTTTTTTACAGTGATTTTCTTATATTGATCTCTATTAAATTTTGACAATTCATAATCTTTTTCTAATACGGGAACACTTATAAAATCAATTTGGGGGACTTTTTTTAATTGCTCCACAATTTTTGAGAAGAAGTCATAGGGAATTATAGAATCATCATCTGGGAAAAAATATATATCTCCAATAGCGCTTTTAATTCCTCTGGTCCGTGCTTCACTTAGATTATTTCTCTGTTGCTTTATGACTTTTAACTTTTTGGGAGAAATTTCAATTTTGTGAATGATCTTGCTGACTCTGTTATCACTATTTTGATCTATGATGATAACTTCAAATTCTTTGTAATTTTGGCTTATTAGTGAGGTTAAGAGATTCTTTAATTCAATATTTCTGCCATAGGTTGCGATGATAACCGATATCGTCATTTATAGCTTGCCCTCATGTCTTTTCCAGGTTAACATCAAAGAATATATTAATAAAATCTATGGACTGATTGAATAATATCACATAAAAAGGAAGACTCAAAGCTTCAATGCAAAAGATTGTACTATTCGAAGCAGGCTGGGTTGGGGATACAATTGTTACCATTCCTGCCACAAAAAGTATAAGGCAGAAATTTCCCAAGGCCCAGATCATCAGGATATGTTCTCCTGTAGCAGGGCCTATTCTGAAAAATTGTCCCTCTATAGATCAGCTATTGATTTATGACAGGGATGGCGCACATCGAGGGATAAAGGGTAGATTGAAGCTTCTAAAGAGTATAAGAAAAATAGAGCCAGATATTTTTATTAATTTACATGTCCCTGATATTAATAGAGGGTTCCTGATTTATTTACGTGATAATTTTTTTTCTTTTTTAACTTCTGCAAAATTGAGAGTAGGTTATTATTGCACGTTAACGGGTTTATTCTTGACCCATGGCATAAAGACTTCTCATAATCACCTGTCACAATTCATAGTTACCCTTATCAATGATCTTGCAGTTCAGATAGGCTGTAATCCTAAGTGTGAGCTTGAGCTTTTGGTTAATAGCAATGATCGCAAGACGGCGAAAGATTTTTTAAGAGACCACGGTGTGAGAAATACTGATCGAATCATTGCGATAAATCCTGGGGCAAAAAGAAAATCCAAAAGATGGCCTCTTCAGAGATTCATAGAGATCGCAAAATGTTTAGCCAAGGAAGCCAAAATAGTAGTGACCGGAAGCAAAGATGAAATGGATCTAACTAATCAAATGGCTGCTGCTGTTCCTTACATAATTACAGCCTCTGGGATTTTACCTTTGATGCCAACAGCAGCTCTTCTTGAGAGATGCAAACTTATTATAACTAACGATACCGGCATTATGCATGTAGCTTCAGCATTAAAAGTTCCTACGGTAGCACTCTTTGGACCTGGAAATGTAAGCAGATGGGTTTCTCCTAATGCGAACTGGCTAAAGGTTATCCATCATCCCGTCTCCTGTAGTCCCTGTGATAGATGGGAATGTGAAGATTTAAGTTGTATGCAAGCGATTACTGTGGATGAGGTAAAAGAGGCTGTTTTGGAATTGATCAGATGAAGCTCCTCTATCTCTCCAAAACCTCCTTCATCGGTCCTAGCAGCAGATATCGTATCTACCAGTACATACCTTATCTGAGTAAGGCAGGGATTGAGGTAACTGTTGCCCCACTCTTCAAGGAGGGATGGTTTCGGATTCTAGATCTGCGATCGAGGCCCTTGCGCGCTATTGCCAAGGGCCTTTATTCCCTGACGAGACTTTTTGTGAGGATAAAGGATATTTTGAAGGTGGGCAAATATGACCTCTATTGCTTTGAACACCAGGCTTTCCCTTATGTGCCTGCTTTTTTAGAGTGGTTCGCGCAAAAGTTAAATCACAATATGCTCCTTGAGTTCGACGATGCTATTTACCTGACTTTTCTTCATAAAAAGAAGATACCCCGGCTTATCAGGATGAGCAAGCACGTCATCGTCGGCAATGGCTACCTGAGAGATCATGCCCTGAGGTTCAACCCCCATGTGACCGTTATACCCACGGTGGTGGATACAGAGAGATATAGACCAAAGGAAGATTACCGAGCACAAGGGCAGGTTAACATTGGTTGGGTAGGCCTTGCCTATAACCTCCCGTACGTACAGAAACTTGCTAGAACTCTCCAAATGTTGAAAAACGAGACTGAGGATTTCACATTCACTGTAATCTGCTCTCAGGAGTTGAAATTGGATGGAGTTAAGACAGTTTTTAAGCCGTGGAACTATGATGATGAGGCAAAGGATATCGGAACCTTCGATATTGGAATCATGCCTCTAGCTGACGACGAATGGGCCAAGGGAAAGTGTGGCCTGAAGGTCTTGCAGTATATGGCCTGTGGTGTGC
>CAYTDY010000252.1:0-3735 GCA_964436665.1 uncultured Desulfobacteraceae bacterium | reverse complement strand
TTTCCCGTTTAATTGCGGCCTTTCCCCTCTTTAGGCCTAATGTCCTATCTGTATGTTTACCTTTGTAGTCTTTTATTGGCACGTTATTTAGAACCAGATAATGAGAAAAAGTAAGAAGATAGAAAAAGATAATAAATTGTAAAATTGTTTATCACCAGTATTTATTAAACAATTTATGTAAGGAAAAGGTCAAGGGTTTGGTAGGGGAAATGTGTTTGTTCTATTATTATTTTTCTTCCATCTCAGCCTTCAGCGCATTCGTTACCTTTATCATTTCCCTTTATTGAAGACGGGGAAGATATTATTATCTTGACATTTTTAGAATATAGTTGCAAAATATCAAGGTATTTATCAATTATAGTTAAAATAAATCCATATGAAAAACACCTTTGATCTTCAAAATCCATGGCGGGTCCCAGGATATACTTTCACAAAAGAGGAGTATATTCATAGAGATATCTTTGCTCGACTGCTTCAGGATCTCAATCAAAAGGAGATAATTGTAGTGGTGGGGTCCAGACAGGTCGGTAAGACCTTTTTGATGAAAAAGATGATTGAGAAGCTCATCACTGATGAAAACATCGATCCGAGACAAATTTTTTACTTTAATTTTGACGCCTTTAATTTGATTGATCTGGTTAACAGTGACCGGGACTTTCTGGATTTTATAAAATATTATGGTATTCCTGAAAGGGTGGCCTATATTTTCCTTGATGAGGCCCAGCGTGTATCGGAAATAGGGCTCTTGGTTAAGAGATATTATGATCTTGGACTTAATATGAAATTTATCATTTCAGGTTCCTCCTCTCTCCAGATAAAAGGCCAGGTTAAGGAAACTCTCACCGGCAGAAAACATCTTTTCGAGTTATACCCTATTACCTTTGAGGAATTTCTCCAATATAAAGGGCTTGGGACACCAGAGGAATTGGCAAGCATTATGAGATTTGAATCAGATCGGTATGAGCATTTTATGGAGGAGTTTGTTCTATTTGGGGGTTACCCAGGGGTTGTAAAGTTGGATGGGATTGAGAATAAGATAAGATTGCTAAAGGAGATATACCAATCATATGTACAAAAGGATATCAGCGATTTTTTAAAGATTGAGGACATTTCCGGATTTAACCGAATGGTTCAATTTATGGCCACCCAGACAGGAGGCCTTTGCAAAATCAACGAGGTGGCAAAAAACATACGGCTGAGCCGCCACTTTGTTGAAAAGTACCTCTTTGCGCTTGATGGAACTTATGTGATGACCTCTCTTCGCCCATACTTTGTAAACTTGGGGAAGGCTATCATAAAGACCCCTAAGGTCTACTTTTACGATACTGGCATAAGAAACGCCGTATTTGGTCAATTTGAATCGCTTAATAAAAGGCTGGATGCTGGCGCATTGGTGGAAAACCTTGTTTTTTCCGAACTTGTCAAATCAGTTGACAAGGATCATCTGTGGTTCTACCGCACTGCCACAGGATCTGAAATAGATTTTTTATTTGTTAGTGGTGATGACATTATACCTGTTGAAGTCAAATATGGGATTACCCGTCAAAAGATTGTACCAAAGATTTTTAATACCTTTATTAGACATGTAGGAATTAAGAAAGCCGTGATCGTGACAAAGCATTACCTGTACGAAGAAAGAAGAGGGGATTTAAGGCTTATATTCAAGCCTGCCTGGTCTGTTTACAATCTCAATATGGAACTTGGTACCATATGAGAGTCTTTTCAGGCATCGGCAGGTAAATGTGTCACCAAAAAAAAAGAAATAAAGCCCGGAGGAGAACGGAAGGGGACGACGGATTAGAGGATAGATAATTTAGATTTTTATTAAACAGAAATTCAGGCGGGGTCCCCTTGGAAATTACATGGGTTATGGACTTGTTGTCTTGCCACAAAAAATTTAGGCGGCGCCCGAATGACTCAGTCACCGCCCTTGCTAGCCCCAGTTGATTATCTTGATAATCATAATAATCACATTACAACTTAATGTCAAGAAAAAATCCCTAAACCGTAGCCAAAAGATATAGAGCCGTCCAAAATGGAGATTTCAGTATGATAAAGATTTTAGTCTTTTTAATTTACAGGGGAGACTCTTTGAGGAAATATAAGTCATGAGCTATCAGCTATGAACCTTGAGCTTGCACTTTCAGCTTCCAATTAATTCCAAAATCCCTGCCCCGTGAAACGCAAAGCCTGTTTCACTGGGGCGCAATCCCTGGCCCAGACCTGTTTTGAATAGCCATATTTCTATGGGCTTCTTTTCTGAAGCATCACCCCGATAGAGGTACTTTCCTATCAAGTCGCGCCTCCCGATCCCGTCCCGGTCTCGGGACGGGGAGGGCGGGCCAAAATCTCCAATCCCTTCTGCTCTCTGCCCTATGCCCTATGCTCCACGCCATCCCTGCGCCCAATCTCATGCTGCACATGCCCCTAACAAAGACAATATAGTTACATCTTGCCACAGGTAAATGCATAGAATAATTCAATAAAAATAAAGGGAAAATAGAGAAAAATCAGTGAAATTGCGGAGAATTGATATTATTTTGACAAAGGGGAACCAATTCAATAGAGTTAAGTTACTGTTTGGTTGAATGTTTTAGTCTTTAATAGATGACCGTTGCTTTACATAAAATAGTTTCAAAAAATTATTCATAGAAAAAGCCCCCATCAGGATAATTATCTCCCAATGAGGGCTTTATAAAATCTATTTCAATGTCGATTAACCTACTGCATCCTTTAGTGCTGTCCCTGGTACAAACTTGGCTACCTTCTTTGCACTGATTTTGATCTCTGCCCCAGTCTGTGGGTTTCTTCCCTTCCTGGCCTTCCTTTGTGCCACCTTAAAGGTTCCGAAACCAATCAATGTTACCGTATCCTTCTTTTTCAGAGCCTTGGTGATGGTTGAAAAAACACAATCAACCGCTGCCTGGGCTTCTTTTTTGGTATTTACCACCTTTGCTACCTCTTTGACTAAATCTCCCTTGTTCATGGTCTTTTCTCCTCTCTTCTAAAGTGGTTAATTGTTGATGTTGAATCTACTAATACACCTTCCTGGATATTTCAACCTAAAAACTGCACCATTTGACCTTATCTGTCAAATCTACCTGATATAAGGGAATATTCTTGACTATTTACCTGATTTCAGGATATTTTTTTCATACTCGTGGTATTTGCTGCTAACCTTTATCCTTGGGAGAGCTATGGATTGAATCTTTATAGCCCCCTGTTCTCCAACATGGAATGAGGGGCTTTTGTCCTTCTGAGGATCACTTAGACCAGGGAAAGATTAAAGAAGGCTGGATCTCAAACCGGTCTGGAGAACTATTTATCCGATGTAAAAAATCCTTGTGGAAATTAACCTGTTAAACGATAAAGCGTTTTCCTTATGATTATTTCCGAAATTAAACCGAATATGATAGTCCGAGGATCAATTTTCCCTGAACCTGTTAAGGTCATTACTGCTATTCCGATGGGTGACTCTATAAAATTGATCGGTGAAGGGATGTTAACGGGAAAGGTTCACCAGCCGATTCTTAAGGAAGATCAGGCTGCACAACTGGAGGTGTCTTCCGAAAAAGAACCGTTTGACGGTGACCCGGTAATGTGAACGGGTCACCCATTAAAGGGCAGGTCAAGGACAAGGAAAAAAACACCTGAACGGGTCAAGTCTCCGTTTGACTCTTGTTAGGTCAGTAAACGTTCCGGGAAGTACTAAATGAAGGGTTTTGTCGGCGTCAC
>CAYTDY010000251.1:0-3747 GCA_964436665.1 uncultured Desulfobacteraceae bacterium | reverse complement strand
AGCTCCAGGATCCTCTGCCGGCCCTCTCCAATGATGATATTACCCTTGCTGTCTTCCAGCCATTGTCTTGACTTCAATCTGACCTTTAGCATGAAAAGAGTATCCCCGAATTTTTAATATCCTTTAATATTTTTTCTATCCTTTTAACTCCAATTTGATTCACCACAAAGAAACATAGAGCAAAGATATCAATTTCTTCTTTGTCTAAGGCAGAGGCCTGTTTTCATCGGGCGGTAACTCCCGCCCGATGAAAAAAATCATCTTCTCTGCGTCCTCTGCGTCTCTGTGGTGAATAAAATTCAGATTACCTTCCATAAATCTCCACTCTTTCCTGGGTTATAGCCACCTAATCCTTTAACCCTTTCCTTAAACTCCCTGGATCTAATAATGCCTATAAGTAATTTTATCTTAGGATCATCCACAAAAGAGGATGGAATTACCAGATCGTATTGCTCCTTAAGGACAGGAATAAAATCCAAATCGAGGGCCCTAGCTGCTGCCATAATTCCCAATCCAACGTCTGCCATCCCATCTAAAATGGCAACCGCCACATTCATATGGGTATATTCCTCGTTTTCATAACCATTTATATGATATGGGTCTATTCCCATCTCCTTCAACTTATAGTCAAAAAGGATCCTGGTGCCTGATCCTGGCTGCCTGTTGACAAAGGAAATGTCATCTCTTATAAGGTCTCCTATCCCTTTTACTCCCTTAGGATTTCCTTTTTGGATTATAAGACCCTGCTCCCTTGTTACCAAATTGAATACATGGGCAGGTAAGCCTTTTAGATATTTATGGATATAGGAGATATTATATTCACCTGTCTGGGTATCTAAAAGATGGGAACCGGCCATGTGGGCCGTTCCTTTTTCCAGGGCCAACAATCCTCCAAGACTCCCCACATTTCCAGAGACAATCCTTATGCCATCACTTTTTCTCCTGATTTCATCAGACAGTATATCCAGGGTGATATCGTGGCTTCCAATAATAACGATGGTATTAACAATATCTTCTGGATCTACCAGGAGTTCCGCATCTATTTCCTCACCTCCCAAGATACCTTCTAAAAAAGAAGGAATCCTGATAATACCCTCTGCCTTGCTCAGTGTTGTTATTGATCCAGCACCCCTGGGAAGAGGAATAGCCACCAAACTATCCCCTACCCTGCCGATATTAACCCTGATAAATTCTTCTGATCCCAGTTTTGAAGGGATATCCCTGGATACAGCTACTTTTATCAATCGTTTTTCTGGTGCAATTAAGCCCTGCAGTCGGTAAAGAAAAGGCCTCACAAATTCCTCAAAGGAGATGTAGGCAGAAACAGGATATCCTGGGATACCAATTACAGGCTTTCCCTTTACGCTACCAAGAATGGTAGGCTTCCCCGGCATTATGGTGACACCATGAACAAGAAGCTCTCCAATATCCTCGATTATCTGTGCTGTATAGTCTTTTTTCCCGGCAGATGAGCCTGCAATGATTATCACCAGATCAGCCTGAGAATCTACTGCTTTAAGAAAAGCCTCTTTAATCTTTTCGGCCTTATCTTCAACTATATCCTCTGCTATAGGTTCGGCCCCACATTCCCTGACAAGACTGGAAAGAACAAATGAATTAGACTCAATGACCTCACCCTTTTTTAGATTCAATAGATTTGAAAGGCTGGTAAAATCTACCAGCTCACTACCCGTTGGGATTATAAGTACCCTTGGTTTTCGTCTAACCTTGAGTAGAAAAACTCCGCCCCCAATCAAAGTTCCAAGGTCAAAGGGTCGTATTTTGTGGTTTTGTGGAAAAAGCAACTCTGTAGCAACAAAATCCTCTCCAACCTTCCTGACATTCTGCCAAGGGAATGCAGATGAAACAATTTCAATTGTTTTCTCATCTATCTGGTTAAGCTTCTCAGCCATAATAACAGCATTTTTTCCCTCTGGCATTGCCTGCCCGGTATTTATCCAGCCAGCCTCTCGCCCTACTTTCAATCTCTTAGGATTCCTTTCTGTCGCCCCATATGTATCTTCTGCCAATACTGCTATTCCATCCATTGCCGCAGAATGATAAGAAGGTGATGAAATCTTGGCGAACACTGGCTCCGCGGTGACTCTTCCGGGAGACTCATGCACTGGAATCTCTTCTCCTTCTGTTATTGGCTCAGGATTAAATCTTTTAAAAAAGATCGCCAGTGCCTCTTTAGGATCCTTCATTTTTAGATATATCTTTTGCCTTTGCATCATTGTCAAAACAACCTCACCCTAACCTTTTCTCCCCTATATAGCCCTTCTGTATTCATATCAATCCTGATAATACCATCTGCCTCTACCATGGTGGATATAAGTCCACTTTTTCCCAAGATTGGTATCGCCAGCCATCTACCTTCACTTCTGACCAGTTTTACTCTTATATAATCCTCTCTTCCACTTGCTGACTCTATATTCCTATCAAGCTCTGCATCTATAACATAATTATTGAATTCATTAGACTTTGAAAGGCCGGAGAGTCTTCCAAAAAGATATCTAAGAAAAATATCAAAGATGATCATGGCAGACACAGGATGCCCTGGCAGACCCCACAATGTCTTGTTTCCTTTTCTTGCAATAATAGTCGGTTTACCAGGACTGATGGACACACCATGGGCCAATAACTCTACCTCCTTTAAAGAGAGAAAGGCATCTAACGTAAAATCTTTAACGCCAACAGAGCTCCCTCCAGAAAGCAGGACAACATCTGCTTGAGATATTACTTTCTCAATGAGTGATTTTAGGTCATCAAATTTATCATTAACTATGCCCAGATAGATAGGTTCCACCCCTGATTTAATACATAGACCTCCGAGGGTATAACTATTTATGTCCCTTATCTGTCCTGGTTTTGGTTTTTGGCTAATAGCCACTATCTCCTCCCCAGTGGATATGATAGCTGCCCTGGGCTTAGCAAATACATTTACCTGGCTTATACCCATAGCAGCCAAAATACCAAGATCCTGTGGCCTTAAGGGGGTTCCTTTATGTAAAATTACCTGCCCTTTTTTAACGTCATCATCCGATTGAATCACGTTTTCTAATGGGGAAACAGGTCTGCTGATTTCTACAACCTTATCCTCTGCCATCTGGGAATATTCTATCATGACCACTGCATCAGCACCTTCTGGTAGCATACCGCCTGTTGAAATCAGGGCACACTCACCTCTACTAAGGCCAAAATTTGGTATCTCACCCATCCTGACTTCGCCAACAATATTGAGAGGGGTTGGTAGGCTTTCGGTGGCGCCAAAGGTATCTTTAGCACCGAGGGCATACCCATCCATGGTAGATCTTTGAAATCCTGGGAGATCTTCACTGGATATGATATCTCTTACCAAAATCCTGCTTGACGCACTAATTATATGCATAGATTCAATCCCCAAAGGTTTAATATCTCCCAGGGATTCAAAGATATCCTCGGCTGTCTTTACCTTGAAGAATGAACGCATGGCCGAAATATGTCATAATTGACATGAATAATCAACTATTATTTATAACTGGGGCATCCTCACTTTTTAAAGGCATTGTTCTTGAGTGAAAATTTGCCGGGGGCAGTGGGTAACCCTTGGTGGTGAGCAGTTTGGGGAAACAATAAGGATTGATGGAGTTTATTGAACTTTCTTTTTTTCAGCCAGTTTTTCTTTACATTTGGCTATATAGACAAATGTTTTCCCATACTGGCCGAGGTCAGGATAGTGAGTGATAAGATATTTAAAACGTCTTA
>CAYTDY010000250.1:0-3747 GCA_964436665.1 uncultured Desulfobacteraceae bacterium | reverse complement strand
CAACTACTATTTCTAATGTCTGGGTCATGGGTTTGTTGAGAGACCATGCCAGTCTTCTCAATGTTGCACTTCCTTCTTGCGATAACTCAGGGGTATAAGCCATTTAGATCACCTCCTTTCGTAAAAACAAAAAAAGGGGGTAGCCAGCTCTTGCCGACTGCCCCTTGGTAAAGGTTATGGCGGATATAGTTCCGCCTACTGAGAGTCCGTGTTTATTGATTCACCTCCTTTCTTCGGTTTGGGATATGGTTGGGTTTGTTGGATAGACCTATCCTGTATGAAATCAATTCCGTGGTTTTTGATGTATTGTTGATGCTGTTAGTTCTGGAGACTAGGGATTGATGATGGGAATAGTAGCGGTAGCGGCTATAATAATTGAGGGGCATGGTTTAGGTCATACACGCTTAGGGACCCGGTGCCGATAATTTTGCTCAGTCAAACCTTTCCACCATGATGATCGCAGAGTATCGATTGCTATAAATCAGGATGGATTTTCTGATCTTGATAATACAAGGGGACTGAAAAATTAGACCAGAATCATTTTATAGGTAAAATTCGGGGAGTAAAAGCACTTGAGTATCAATAATATCAATAGAATGAAATATGGATGAAAAAGGTTGGCAAAGCAATACAACGAAAAAGAGCAAGAATCATAGATAATCTAACTTGTCGTGGTTGTTGAGGTTTGAGTTGCGCTGTTGATGTTGGCAACTGTACCGGCTCTAGTAGTGGATGTTGGTTTCTCATTGTGTATGTGGTCTTCATGTGGGAAATAGGGGGATTGCATTAACAAAGAAAAATCTTCACGGCGGTGTTCTGGCTGAAATAATAGCAAGTGAGATATAGTAAAGCTAAATGAAATCAAAATCCTCAAATATTTACCAAACTTATATACCATGTCTTAATACATAAACATCCTTTCAAAAACAATCAAGGCCCATTTTTCATTTTTAGTGAATGGTTAGATAAAGCCCCTTACACCAAGATACTTCAAAAGCCTATCAATGGAAAGCGTCTAACATGGCCTGAATCGCTTTCACCCTCCAATTGTAAGGCCATATTAGCCTATTTGATCTCTAGTAAACGTTTTTTAGCATTTTGGAATTCTTCTTCAGTGAGTGAGCCTGATTGATGTAATTTTACTAGTTGCTCTAGTTGAGATGCTATATTTTCCGCCCCCTTTTGTTGAGAAATAGTCTTATCTTTCTTTGCATCAGCTATCATAACTCTCAACTTCTCCAAGTATGGCTGAAATTCCTTTAGATGTACTTTGCTAACAGGAAGACAGTTTGATACCTTGGCTGGGTCACGATCCCTATCCATAGACCACCAGTCTTTTTGCTTTGTTGCCTGGTAACTGGGAGTAGATATTTCGATAACAGCATTTACTAATCCCGTATTGACCTCAATGCCTGTAATATCTTTATAAAGAAAGCTTGTGACTCTTGCTCCAAATGTGGCACCAGCCATGAATCCAGGCTTCATTACAAGCAACCTGTTAGGAAGGGCTATTATCGCTTGCTTAAAATTACCAACGAGGCAAAATAAAACCTTTTCATCTGGAGTAACGTTTTCATCTAATAGCTTTCTTACTTTACTGCTAAGAGGTCCCGAATGTCCTATAACTTTGCCTATTACAATCCCAGAATCTCCCTTTTCTATATGAGCCCCTGCTTTCTCATATAGCGCACCACATTTAGGACATTCTTCAGGAGGGGTAAATTCATCATCTTTAGGTTGCCGTTGGTAGCCGCATTTCGGGCAAATTATCATGTGATTTTCTTGTTTTTGAACATGTGATCCTTCCTCTCGTGATTTTACTTCTTTGGTTAGAAAAAATCGGGCATGACATTTAGGACATCGAGCATAAGCCCCTTTGTCTGGGACTTTCAAGTCATCTATTTGGTAGGCAGACCCACAACTTGGACATCTATCTTTCATAATTGCCTTCCTTGCAAATCACCTATCGGCACCTTGAATTTAGGATACTCAAACAATTTAGTACGATGCAATAAGACCCCGCCTCTCTATATGAGAAGCAGGGTCTCTTTCTCTACGCAATGCTGCCCTCCTATAAGGATTAAACCGGTAATCCCAACAGCGACTTCAATCTATTGGATCATTTATCTGTTGTCAAGGAGACTTATTCTTATATTTTACGATATTAAACCTATATTTTAAACTAATTTTATTGATTTATTGTTGGTCTTCTAGTGGCGGGATGCCTGGAATGTAGAACTGCCAGGCAGTAGAACGGGCGTGGTGATGGCATGATTTGGGCACATTGGGGCATTACTGTCCGGGCATTGGCAGGGTGCCCCTTCACCACACTCACCGTTATTCAAAGAATATCGAATCGCTTCGAGATTTTTTACCGCCATTTTCAGAATTTATTATATGCCCTAAAATACAAATAATTGTATAAAAAACAAGAAGATACCTCCGATTTTATTATTTTATCACCATTTCTGATTTCATCACACACGCACTCATATGTGTGTGAGGAGTATCCCGGTCACTGATTAATTTGCGAAATCTCGGAGATCTCGATGGGAATATCAGGAACTTTACGGAAGGAATGAAAGTGGTAAATGTGATGAGGACAAAAGAGAAGGCAGGTCTCTCTGAGAGAGGGAAGCCGAAGGGTAAAGACGATGAAGATTTGACACACTTATTAGTTGACTTTGATGGACAAACTGAATAGTGATTTGGTGGTGTGTGGGAACCTGATTGGTCAGATTTAGTGGGGCTCATTTGGGGCTCATTTTTTCGATTGTAGATGATATTATTGAAGATATTTCGGTTATTGAAAGAATGTGAAATTGAGATTACCTACTGAAATTAAAGGAAAATGCAGGGATGTCAATAAGTTACAATTTTAGTGCCATCCGTATTCAAGTCCCGCCTTCGGCACCATGTAAAGAGTCTATTTCTATAATATTTACGGGGAGTTAGTCTCATCGACTAACTCTCCATTTTTTTCGGGCACACTGGCTCCCCATTGAGCTCTCAGTTCCCCATTCATAGGACGCCCCTTCATTGAGCTCTTGCAAGCTTCTTTTGTGGTATCAATGAGCAAGGTACTGCCCCAGGCACTACTGCCAGTGACGCCAGATTGTGCCACAATCGACTTTTATCTGTGGGTGCGACCCATTACTTGGGATTATGCCGTTCCGCCAGATTTGATTTTATCGGATTAATGAGAAGCGGATAAAGGTTTGTGAATGTAAACGAAAGGATTTTGTGGATTGTAGCGGAATCAAATAATAGCAAATAGAATAACCCACAAGCTTTTGATTTTCAATGAATATTTGCTCTGTTAATCATAACATCATCATTCTTTTTAAGATCGCCTAATATTCGATTCGGTCAATCCTATCCCTAATACAAGCAACAAGCCTCTCAAGCTCTTCTTTCTTTAAGAACAACAGGAAATTCAAATCGGTATCCGTTTTTAAAAGGTTTTTGATCACATCCACAAGTTTGTCCTCTGTCATATCCATACCAGTTAATTAAATTTGAGATCTTTTTCCTCAGCTCCGAATTCAGTTTACTTGCTCGATCTTTTATTTTAAGGCAAAGCGGAATTCATTGATTTTTTGAATCCAAAATGATGACCTTAGCCTTTGCCGTTCACACTATTTTTCACAATCGGTGAGCATTGAAAAATCACCACACGCCAGGCTCCTAATATTACGTCTCGGAATTTCTATAACTCTTTGAATTTACAGTTATTCTAATGGCATT
>CAYTDY010000249.1:0-3771 GCA_964436665.1 uncultured Desulfobacteraceae bacterium | reverse complement strand
AACTAATTTCTTATGAACGCCATTTTCATGTCAAAATCGCCACTCTAAGCCAAAACACAAGCAATATTCCCAACCTTTTATTGTAATATCAAACAATTACTTTGGTCCCACCCCAGCCAATTGCATTGATATGTCCTGGACCTCTTTGCAAATGTCCACTAGCAAAGGTAGATCATTATTCAAAAATGATCGCCATTCCAGAGGCTTAGGCAGGTTTTTGAAGATTTGCTCAACACTTCCCACAAATTTGTGGGAAGTCAACCTGGCTTGAGGTGCTATTTCATAGCCAAGCTCCTTGCTTCTCCTTACTGAATCAAGTTTTCCCAACAAGGCCTTCACCCGCTCTGCCGGCGTTTTCCCCATAGACAGGTATTCAATATCCTCCATCAGCTCTGCATCCACGATCTCCACAATGGCTTCAAGCGTCTCAATCACAGAGAGGTCTTCACGCTGAAGATTTTCGGCAGCCGATATACGCGGGGCTTGAAGGTCGCCTGCAAGAACGATTTGAGCCTGAATGGTTTCCATCTCAGTAAAGTCCCGGACGGCTCGAAACCGTCGTTCTCCGGCAATGAGCTCGTAGCGTTTCCCTACTGATCGGAGGACAATAGGCTCAATTAGCCCCTCTCGTTGAATGCTCACCGCAAGCTCTTTCAGTTTATTCCCATCAACGTGTCTGCGATGTTGATAAGGAGAGGGATCGATATCCTCAAGGTCAAGAGCCTGGGTGATGCCTTCATTCGCACTGTTATTTTTTTCCGGCATGGGCAGTGTGGTAGGGAAAAAGGGTGTTATGTTATGTATTCAGTTACATAGAATATTTTTCCGCCAAAAACAAATAGACTTTCACATAATGCTGAACCGAAAAAGTGAGCTAATTCCAGCTGTTTCCTAGTTTGCTGCAAAATCAGGCGGGTTAGCGAGCGCCTAAACTGCCACCGGTAAAAGCAGGTGATTTTGTCTACGACCGAAGGTTGTTAAACAAATGAGGTTAGCGCCATTAGTTTAAGTTTGTATTCCCGGGCGCTCCATACTCTACACCCGCATTTCTATTGCTTAAAACACTGATCTTGATCTCTTCCCCGGTACCCGGATTCCTTCCTTTCCTGGCCTTTCTTTGTGCCACCTTAAAGGTCCCGAAACCGATCAGGGTAACCGTATCCTTCTTTTTCAACGCCTTGGCAATGGTTGAAAAGACACAATCCACTGCTGCTTGAGCCTCTTTTTTGGTGCTGACCACCTTGGCTACCTCATTGACCAGATCTCCCTTGTTCATGCTCTTTCCTTCTCTTTTCTAAATGCTAGAATGGAAAATCCACCCCTTCCCGTTGATCTCACCCCTCAAAACCCCAGAACATATGAAACTGACCACTAAGGCGGTTGTCAATAGATCGAGGGCTTGCCTGTTGACCATCTCATGACCGCATCACTCCCAGGAAGGAGAATTCAAGATTTAAGATGTGCTCCTATTCATAAGTTGCTTTAGAAGCAGCGTCCCGTCGTCAAATCTTTAAATCCTTAACCCCTGACTGTCAAGTTCATTCAGAAACTACGTCCCCTATTATAACAAACGTTTTTCCTGTCATGGCCCACCATTTGTTTAATATTTTTCTTGACATACAAGCCTACCCCTTCCTATACTTGCCGCGCAAAAAAGCCAGTTCTTATCAATTGAACCAAGTGGTAGGTGAGTTGCCTAAAGGAGAGATAGAGTAACATCTGCACTCATTTCTAAAATTATAGGCCTATCTATATCTTCATCGAGAATTAAGACATTAGTATCGTTCAAAAGGTACGGCTTTTTATTTCAAGAATAAAATCAGGGAAAATTTAAACCGATAATTATGAACCGGAGTGATACATATTTCTGGTCTATCTAAACTTTTATATGGAGATGATGCCAACCATCTCTTAACTGATAACTAGCCTTAATCATTAGGGATGTCAAGGGCGACGTAAGGAGTTCATCTTGACCCTTGACATCCCTAATGATTAGGGCTTTCTTAGAAATGTTTCATTGGTTAATTCTATCATGTATCTGTTGAGCAACGTCCAATTTTAAATTTGCCGTACCTTTTGAACGATACCAAAACATTAGGGAGTTATGTAAACCGTGAGTTCAAGGTTTGCCCTATGGAAAATCGAACCATTGGGAAAATATTAGAAGACAAGGCCGAGCTAAATCAAGATAAGGCCTTCCTTTTTTATGAAGATCAACGGATATCTTACGGTCAGATAAACAAACGTGCAAATATCGCTGGGAATGCCTTTTTAGCTTTGGGGCTCAGAAAAAATGATAAAGCAGCTATCATCCTTGAGAACTGCCCTGAATTCCTTTAT
This sequence comes from uncultured Desulfobacteraceae bacterium, assembly GCA_964436665.1. GTDB lineage: Bacteria > Desulfobacterota > DSM-4660 > Desulfatiglandales > B25-G16 > CAYTDY01. Next base: position 1,431 of record CAYTDY010000249.1, on the reverse strand, counting down.
GTCTGGTTTGGCCTGTCCAAAATAGGAGCGTGGAGTATTCCGGTAAATATTTCATTAAAAGGGGAAGGTTTGGCATATATTATCAATCATTGTCACGCTGAAACCCTTATAGTCAGTTTTTCCTGTCTTGAAAATATCGACTTTATTCGAAAGGAGTTAAAAAATATAAAAAGAATCATAGTGGTTCCGCAGTCTCAAGATTGTGGTTTGGAGACAAAGGGAGAGGTTATCCTCTGGACCGATTTTTTTCAGGGCTCAACGGATTCGCCCGGAATAAAAATAAAACCTGAAGACTGGATGATGATTGTTTACACCGCTGGGACAACTGGTTTGCCAAAAGGGGTTTTAAAGGCCCAATCCTATTCCTATACGTCTGGTCTCTCGATAGCCGATTTTGCACAGGCAAAGCCTGAAGATCGATTTTACACGACTTTGCCACTCTATCATATCAATGCACAAAATGTCACCACTTGGTCGGCCATGGCGGCCAATGCCAGCACTGTCTTGACCAAAAGGTTCAGCGCTAAACGGTTTTGGCGCGACATCAGAGAATACAATGTGTCCATAACCTCCTTTCTGGGGGCCATGATTCCAATTCTACTCAAGCAACTGGAGAATAAAGATGATCTCGAAAACCATTTGCGGATGGGGATCAGTGCCGGTACCCCAGCGGAGGCGTGGGAATCGTTTGAAAACCGTTTCCAGGTTAAACTTTTGGAATTATACGGGAGTTCCGAAGGAGGCAGTTTGCGGAATTATGAAGGAAAGGTAGGCTCTATGGGCAAAGCTGTACCGTCAAATCTGGCCAAAGTGGTGGATGAGAATGACCAAGAGTTACCTCCTTATCACGTAGGAGAGCTCATCTTTAGATTTGTAGATCCCGCATTCAAGTTGCCTCAATATTATAAAATGCCGGAGGCCACTGCTGAAAAGAACAAGGGGGGCTGGTTACGAACGGGTGATTTGGCCTATATGGATGAAGATGGCTATTTCTACTTTGTTGACCGAGAAAAGGATGCCATTCGTCGCCGGGGAGAAAATATCTCATCTTATGAGGTTGAAAAGGTGATCAACAGCCATCCTGGTGTCCTGGAATCAGCAGCCGTAGGCGTCCCAGCAGAAATGGGGGAAGATGAAGTAAAGATTTATGTCGTCCCTAAACCCAACAGTAAACTCTTACCTGAAGAATTAATCAGGTATTGCGAACCCAGAATGGCTTACTTTATGGTTCCCCGGTACGTTGAGTTTTTGGATAGCCTTCCTAAAACTACAACACAAAAAATTTTGAAAAAGACTTTAAAAGAAAGTGGGGTAAATCCTAACACTTGGGATAGAGAAAGGGCCGGTTATGAAATAAAACGCTGAAAAAGAGATCAATATCAAAAGATAATTGATCATGATAATTCTTTAACCTTTTTATAGAGAAATAAG
>CAYTDY010000248.1:0-3778 GCA_964436665.1 uncultured Desulfobacteraceae bacterium | reverse complement strand
GACTCTGGCGGATCAGCTATGATACTTATGGGTAATAGAAAGGTGGTGTGGGAGGGGGGAGCCGCGAGGCTTCTCCCTATCCCGATTGGCTGTCATGAGATTCGAATATCAAAGCAGTGTTTATGGCATATGACAAATTGTCTGCTTGGCTAATGGGCATGTCCGATGAAGTGTGGAAGCGTCACGCCAATCCATGGAGTGGATGGACCCGTGTTGCGATGTTTCCTTTCTGGTTTCTTGCCATATGGAGCTGGACATGGATTGGCTGGTGGGCATTCGTGCCCGTTTATATTCTGTGTGTTTGGACATGATTGAACCCTCGCGTCTTTCCAGCTTTCCGTAATGACCGTGCATGGATTACGCGAGGGGTACTCGGTGAGCGTATGTTCATGAACCGCAAAGAGGTTCCTATCCCTGGGGATCATGTGAGGATTGCTCATTTACTGATTGCGTTGGCTTTTATCGCCATGATCGGAGCAATTGTCGGCTTTGTGACAAAGCAGTTCTGGCTCGCCCTCGGAGGGTGGCTGCTCTGTCACTTTCAAGATGTGGTTTGTCGATCGTATGGTGTGGATATACGAAATCATGAAGAACACAACGCCAGAATGCAGGGATTGGAGTCAAAAAGATTCACATGCAATTCGAGAGTAGCTTGCATAACTCAGCCACCAAGGCGTTGCACCGGGCGGCAATTCCGCTGCGCTCCGTTACAAGTCGGTTATACGGGGCGTAGGTGACTATGTTGACAAAATTATCCAAGTTTTCGTTGATAAAAAAGCGGTCAGGACGCAACATTCAATAAACCACTTGCTCATATATAGCCCTTAACTTACGTAATGGTGGATTTTGCAGAAAAATGGCTCTTATCCTCGTCACATTAGGCTAAAGGGGCTCAAGAATTTTGTTCTTTCTTGATTGGGAATGTATAGGCGTGTATAATTGCTCACACGATTCCCCCGGTGAGGGTTCTATCTTCTTTGCCGTTCTTGATCAATTACGAAAAGACAAAGAGGGCTTCCAGTGGATAGAGAGAAATTACTTTCACGTATCAGCATCGATCCAAACATCTGTTTTGGAAAACCCTGCATTAAAGGCCACAGAATATGGGTTTCTCTGATTTTGGATTTCTTGGCAAGCGGCATGACCACCTCCGAGGTGTTAAGCCAGTATCCAGGACTCGAAGAGGCAGATATCTATGCCTGCATTGCATATGGCGCAGAGATGAGCCGTGAGCGGTACATCGAGATTCCGCAAGTAGCGGAGAAATGAAGCTCAAACTGGATGAAAACCTGGGAACAAGGGCTGCTGAATTGTTGCGCGAGGCGGGCCACGATGTGAGCACTGTTCCAGAGCAGAACCTTTGTTCAACACCTGACAAAGAGCTTATCGCGTTCTGCCGTAACGAGCAAGGATGCCTTGTCACTCTTGACCTTGACTTTGGAAACCCCCTTCTTTTCAAGCCTCAAGAGTGTTTCGGCATTGCCGTGCTTCGCCTTCCTTCAAAGCCTTCCCCAAACGACATTTACGTGATTATACGAACGCTGATCAGTGGCCTTGCACGTGAAAAGATAGACAAGAAGCTATGGATAGTTGAGCGACGCCAGATCAGAGAATACCGACCTGATGAGAATTAATGGATGGGCGTCAGGTATAAGTAATTAATCGTCAATCCACCCCAACTCTATTGCGCTGCCACTCCATAGCGGCAGGTGATTTCAGCGTTAAGAAAAAAGCTATGATAATGCGTGCTTTCTATATGCCAAAGAAACAATTTTCCCTTGAAGATTTGGATGGTATTTTTGAGCTAATCGTAAGTGTTCTCGAATTTGTTATTCCAATATTACTAGCAACGGTGCTGATCTATTTTTCTGTAATTCCCTTATCGATATTGGCGGTAGCATTTACCTATATCAACAAAACCTATCATAAACGACTCCCTGCGTTTATAATAATTCCTCAATATTGGTTATTTGAAAATTATACGATTTTAATTCGATTCTGGATATTTTGTCTTCCACCAATTACAAGTCTTCCATTTTTTTGGTGTAGAAGATGCCAGCACTTCCACTGTTGTTTTAATTTGGTGAGCAAAGAATTAATAAGAGAATCAGAACAGCGGTAATAAGGGTTTGTTGCACCCACGGGGTCCCTTTTTGTGTCGAACCAATACAAGTTACAGGGCTATGAGAAGATTCTTTTATTTCCTATAAATCTGAATCGGCAGGTAACAACTGCTTGCAGTTAACGCCAAAAGGCTGGCGCAAATAAAGCCGAGCGTTAGCTGTGGAGCTTTCTCCAAAAAAGGAGGATCAAGATGGAAGGATGGACTGAAGAAGAAATCAGAAACAAGGATTTGATGGCCCCATGCGGATTGTACTGCGGTGTTTGTGCAATATACCTGGCGACGAGGGATAAAAATGAGAAACTCAAGGTTATACTCGGCAACCTCTATGGAACCAAACCTGAGGAAATCGAATGCTACGGCTGCATGCAAGCTGACCCATCAAAGAAGCTCTTCAGCTTCTGTAAAGCATGCAACATCAGGGAATGCATACAGTCCAAAGGCTACTATTCGTGCCACCAATGCAGTGACTGGCCATGCTCTATGGTAGGAAACTTTCCCTATGCCACAGGCATCAGGGTAATGAAAAGAACCATTCCCATCTGGCGAGCTAAGGTAGCCGAACTTGGACAAGACAATGGAAGCATAGCATGGGCTCGATCAGAATGTGAACGGTATCATTGCCCTTCTTGTGGCGCACCACTGTTTCGAGGTGCACAACAGTGCAGGGCATGTAAAAAATCAGTGGCTGATGAACTTGATGGATCGCTTTGAACTACCATACAAGAAGAACCACTAACAAAAAGATCGAGGGGATGGCGGGTGACTAACGTAGGTGTCCGGGGTGACACAATTATCCAGGTTTTCGTTATGCAAAGCATTTCCTAAATCCCTTGAAAGATACGGCCTCCCTCTTTGTTCCTACAGTAACGATATATGATCTTTAAGGTCGTTCTTCGAGAGTCAAGCGAAAACGAAGCACTTCAAGTAATCGCGGCTATGCAAAGAGGAACTATTATAGATCTCACGGTCCAGTTAGCAATTACATAAAAGATGTATGAAAGGCCAAGCGCTCATAAACCGATATCTTCTTTCCAAGCCTACCATCCGCATGGTGATAGAGTTTCCGATCATCGTTATCATTGGCATCCTGGGCGAGCTATGCTCATGGACCAGGATACCGTGGTCACCATATTCAAACCTCGCTGGTGGAGCCATTTTCCTTGGGGGCTGGATCTTTCATCTATACTGTCACCGGGTTCACAAGCAGGCCCATGATCACTCGCAGCACATCGAAGGGCTCGTCACAACAGGGGTTTTCTCGAAAATGCGCCACCCCATGTATCTAAGTTTAATGCTTATGTATCTGGGTTTAGCCATCGCATGGGGAATCCTGTGGATGCTCCCTGCTTCGCTTTTCTTTTCGGCGATAACCGTGTTGATCGCAATCAGGGAAGAGGAGTTTCTGTTGCGGAAGTTCGGTCATCAGTACGAGCAATATATGCAAGCAGTGCCGTGGCGGTTCATACCCAAGATATTTTGAAAGAAGGGGGCTAAAGATGATACCCGCTGAACAGTGGTGGAGCATTATCGAGGCCTATGGTGCTCGGATCTGGCCTGCCCAGATCATTTTCTATAGCGTTGCAATACTCCTCATCGGGTGGCTTAGTGCTCTGGGGCATAAATTCGGTGACGTATTTTCAAGCCGCTAATTTT
>CAYTDY010000247.1:0-3782 GCA_964436665.1 uncultured Desulfobacteraceae bacterium | reverse complement strand
CATATAACCTTCTGCTTATTCCAGAATGGAAGGCAATCTGTCCCATAAATACAAAAAGAGGGATAACTGTTAAGCTGTAAGAAGAGAATGTCTCAAATACATCTTTGGCTAATAAATTAAGGCCTGCATAAATGGTAACTACATAACTGAAACCAAGAAAGCCAATGAAGGCCATAACAAAGCCAACGGGCATCTTGGAGAAAAAAAGGATTACCAGGATGATTATGCCAATTATACCGATTGTAGTCAGACTCATTTTTCTTTCATCTTAGCTATAGCGTTTGCTAAATCCACCAGAAGTACCAGGCATACAACACCTGCACCGAAGGCTACTCCGTATATTATTGGATAAAAAGGCAGCTGCAAGGTCATAGAAACCTCCCCTGACCTTTGGCAGTCCACACCGTACAAGATACTCTGCCAGGCAATGATGGCAAACAGTATGATTCCAAAGATTGAGATTATACTCTCGACAATACCCTGTATCCTTTTAGGCAAAATTTGTACAACAAGGCTGACCGCGACATGACCCTTCTCTGCCAATGTGTGGGCCATGGCAAAGGAGACAGCCACAGCCCCTAAAAGGGCGACAATCTCATAGGTTCCAGGGATGGGTTTGCGAAAAAAATAACGCAAGAAAACATCTACACAGGTAAGGGCCATCATGGAAAAGATGGCCATGGCTGCTATCATGTCTAATCTTCGTGCTAACAAAAGAGAGTTTTTCTTAAAAGAAAACATGTAGAAACATCTCCAATAGAATATTAAGGTAGAGATAAACTTTTTAGTAGCTACAATGCAGCTAAAATATAATGGTTGAATAAAAAGGTCAAGACAAAATGATATTTTCAACTTTTATAATTGACACTCAAACATTCCTTTCTTATACTTTTTATTACGAAAAAATTAATTACACTTAAATCAACATTTCCAAAAATTGGGAATGGAAAGGAGGTGAGATAAAATCTCGAGGGAAATATTTTTACTCTTTACCTAAAAAAAGGAGGTAGATATGAGTACCTATAAGATTATCGAGCTTGTTGGGACAAGCCCTAATTCATGGGAAGAGGCTGCAACAAGTGCAGTTAACACAGCTTCAAAAAGCCTCAAGGATCTAAGAATTGCAGAAATTACAAAGCTGGACTTGACCATTGATGATGGTAAAGTCGTTGGCTACAGGGCTAGGATAAACGTATCATTTAAATATCATGAGTAAGCTTGTTCTTAATCAGATGGCCTGGGAAAAACTTTTCTCAGGCCATCTGATTACAGATGTATGTTTCTTTTTTGCTTACTTATGATAAAGCTCCAAAAAAACCTGACAAATCTCACCCTTTTTTTGTTCCCCCCACAACAATCTGGGGGATTCTTAAGGTAGGCTGAGCATCAGAGACAGGCACTCCCTGTCCATCTTTACCGCAGGTACCCACCCCAAAGCCTAAATCACTGCCAACCATGTCAATCTCCCTGATTATTTTAGGGCCATTGCCGATTAATGTTGCACCTCTCACCATGTCACTTATTTGCCCGCTTTTTAGAAGATATCCCTCACTGACATCAAAGACAAAATTTCCGTTCACTGTGTCCACCTGTCCACCTCCCATCTTGAGCACCAGTAGGCCCCTGTCAATGGATCTAATTATTGCATCCGGATCTGATTTTCCTGGTGCAATAAAAGTGTTCGTCATCCTTGGGATTGGAGAAAACCGATACGATTCTCTTCTTCCATTCCCTGTTGATTGAACACCATCTTTCATGGCCGTTAATCTATCATACATATAACTTTTTAAGACGCCATTTTCTACAAGCACAGTCTCCTGGGCTGGTATCCCATCATCATCATAAAAAAACGAGCCTCTTGCCGAATCAATTGTTGCATCGTCAATAATTGAAATCTCCTTTGAGGCCACCTCTTGGTCTATCTTACCTGAATACACAGAGAGTCCTTCCTGGGCAAGATCCGCCTCAAGCCCATGTCCTACCGCTTCATGGATCATAGTTCCTCCTGCACTGCTTGAAAGAACAACAGGCATTGAACCTGAAGGGGCAGGCCTTGCATGCATTAAATCAACTGCCCGCTTGGCAGCCTTTAAGGCAATTACCTCAACCCTATCTTTAGCTAAAAGCTCAAAACCCCTTGCTTCTGCCACAGGTTCATAGCCAGTTTGGATAATATCTCCTTCTCTTGCAACTACATGAACTAAGAAAAGGGTTGATATTCTTTCTTCGGTTTTTGCTTCGCCATTTGTATTTGCCGTAAAAACCTTTTGAACCCTGGCTGTATAGACCACTCTAACCTGTTGAACGCAAGGATCAACACTCCTTGCTACCTTATTAGCCCTTTTCAACAAATCAGTTTCCTCTTGTACCGAAACTTGCTTGGGATCCCTGATGATATTAAACCTATCAGGGCAAGGGGGAAAGGCCCAATTCCTTGGGGAAAAAGCAGATCTTCCATCCAGAACAGTCGCCATCTCTTGAGAGAGGGTAAAAACAGCGCTCTCTTTTAATTCATTTGTATAGGCATAGATCGTTTTTAGATCCTTTATGGCCCTTAACCCTAAACCAATGTCATTGCCACCAATAACCTTTTCTAATTTATTATCTTCCAAAACAATACTTTTAATCTCTACATCCTCTGCAAATATATCCGCAAAGGAGGCCCCTTTTTTCATTAGTTGTCTGAATATCTTATTTAGATCCCACTTCTCAAACATCTCTCCCCTCTTCTCTCACCCCAATTGGGTCAACAGTACAGTCAAGAATTTTCCCTTTTTTAGTGTCTTTCAAAATATCAGCCCATATCTCTCTTAACCTCTGTATATCATCAATCTCACCAAGGGCCCATACACTACCACCCCCTCCTGCACCTGCAAACCTGGCACCGCATCCAATTCTTTCAGATTCCTGAATAAGTCTGGTAATTATTGGAGTAAATGCCTCAGGGGTTATTTCTTTCCTTATAGCTACCTCGTTTCTTATCTCTTGTGCCCCCTCTTTCCATTTTCCCTCTTTCATACATAAGGCAAAGCGGTTGACAATCCTATTAACTTCAATCCAACCGGGCCTTGTTTTTCCTTTTAAAAATTGTTCTATCCACAATCTGTTTATCTTTGCTGATAGATGTCTCTTGCCGCTATAGGCAACAATGATCCTTTTTACTATTTGCTTTTGCCCACTCTTATCAAGAATTGGTTCTCTCACAAACAGTCTCCCCTTTTTAGAATAGGTCCAGAGCCATTTATTCACACCACCAAAAACCGCCGCCCCCTGATCCTGCAATCCACACATCCCGCCATTTACTGCATCCTCTAAATGATATGCAAGATGGAGAATATCCCCTTTTTCAATCTCCTTTTCATGTAACAGAGCTTTGGCCAGAGAGAATGCCTTTATAGCTGCTACGGCAGCAGTACTTGATCCTCCAAGGCCTGCATTAACAGGGGAAGTTGAATGTATTATAACCTCTACTCCGTGCAACTGAAAGAAAGAGGTTATAGCAAAAAAAAGGCCAAATTGGGAATTAAAGGGGGCTTCAGAAAGAGGGTATGCCTCTTGGGTATTATAATTATCAGAAGATATCTTCACCCACCCAGATTTATAAGGCAAAAGAGTAATATAGGTTCGTAAATTTATAGCAATATTTAGTGTTACTGGCTCCACCCCTTCCAAAGGAAGGGCCAGGGCCTTGATATCCCATGTGCCGCCAGAGTCAATCCTGCATGGAGCCGAAGTCTTTATGGGATTTTTTTCAAGCAGTTCTTTTATGCACCTATCTGATT
>CAYTDY010000246.1:0-3786 GCA_964436665.1 uncultured Desulfobacteraceae bacterium | reverse complement strand
TTTTTGATGATGAAAGAAGGGCAAAAAGAGATCCTCTTCTTTTGACCATTAGCGGTCGGAATTTTTTCCCTATGCCATAACATATCCTTCTTTTCTTGAGCCCATTCTCACCATTACCATTGTTGAGCATTTGCCCTCATATTCTCGATACCCTAAAAAATCACATTAGAACCTAAGATACATTGAATCAATATAAAATCTCACCAAAAAATGGGATTAACTTATTGCTTGGATTTTACTGCAATTTTACACTCACTGCATTCCAGGTTGCATGATAGTGATCGAAGTTACACATTTGGATTGAAGGTTTCAAAACGTATTGGAAAGGTTTCTGGGTGTGGTTACGTATAGATAGCAGGATGCAAAACAGCTCTCCCTGCATATTTTTCACTATATCTTGTGCCTCCTCTTCCCTAATGCTTCAGTTCAAGAAGTCAATCATTCACGACCAAAAGGTAGAAGCTAAAATGTGATTTTACTGTTAGCTAAATTTTAAAAGTGCAGAGCTTAAGAATTAAAAGTACATAGCTTTCAAATCAGTGTTTTTAATTTTCTGAACATCAATTAGCTTTTCATTACACCAGAATCTAATTTCAGATATGCTACTTTTTAGTGGATAAATTCTTAGATTTACTGTATAAAATAAATAATTCTTTTTTAATTATCATAATCATGATATTTTTTATTCTATATCTCTGCCGATAAGCCTTAAAGGAATTTGTCTATTACATAACTGAAAAGATTAATTGAAGTGAAATAATGAGTATTCAGAAACTAGCAATTCAAATACTTGTAGAAAACATTTCTGGACCTAGGGGAACTCTTGGAGAGAGTGGATTCTCTGCTCTTGCGGAAGTGCTTTTTACTGATTCTTCAAAATTAAAAATACTGTTTGATACTGGCCCCTCTCCTATTGCTTTTCTTAACAATGTTAAAAAGCTTGAAGCCGATCTTACTACTGTTGATGCTATTGTTCTGAGTCATGGTCATTGGGATCATGTAGGAGGATTAAAAGAAGCAATAGCTTTAACGAAGAAGCGAATCTCCGTGATTTGTCATCCTCAAGCTCTTTCACCAAAATTTTTCATTGATAAAGGAGAAATCATTGAAGTTGGTATTCAAGGATTTATTGAATCGCCAGATGACATTAAGAAACAAGCAAATCTCATCACAACAATGTCTTCTTATAAATTCAATGGATCAATTATGACAACAGGTGAAGTTCCACGTAAAAATGATTTTGAAAAACTATCAGGCAATCTTGGAAAAGTTAAAACAATGAAAGATAATAAAGAAATTCTAGACAATCTCGAAGATGATTTATCTCTTGTTTTTCATTTAGCAGACGATTCTGTTGTAGTTCTTGCTGGGTGTTGTCATGCAGGTATCGTAAACACCGTTTCTTCAGCAATCGAATTAACAGGCTCCAATAAAATTGTTGGAATCGTTGGTGGATTACATCTTAATGATGCATCAGATAATAGGCTCTCACAAACAGTTCAAGATTTGAAGAAATATCCTATAAAGACTATCGCTCCTTGTCATTGTTCTGGATTTCGAGGAAAGAATGCTATTTTTACTTTTTTTGGAAAAAAATTCTGTGAAGCAGTTGTTTCCACAGTAATACAGTTTGAAGCTACTCGATAATAGTCATTATTATATTACTCTGACGATCCAGTCGTAAGGATCCTCCTTTCTTCCATATTGGATATCTATCAAAAGTTCATAGAGCTCCTTGGAAATGTCTCCGATTTCAAAATTATTCATAATGTGTTCTTTGATCCGAAAATAAAATTACGGTTCAAGCGGCAATGGGTAATCTCTCTATACTCACATGATAACCCAATGCCTGAATCCTTGAAGTTAAACGCCTTATAATATGTACTTCATTTAAGCGATCAAAATAGTCAGCACCAAGTTCTCTATAGGTGCATTGTTCTTTGATAATATGGTAAGCCATGATCAAGATGGTATGTCCAATGGCAAGGCAGGCCCGTTTCTTGCCCCTTCTTGAGGCCAGACGATGGTATCTGGCCTTTAGATAGGTTCCTTTAGACTTTGAGGCCGCCCAGGCTGCCTCGGTCAAACTACCTTTGAGCCATCTGTTTCCTGGTGTGCTTTTGCCACTGCGTCGTTTACCAGCACTCTCATTGTTGCCAGGACTTACCCCTGCCCACGAGGATAGATGACAGTGTGATGGAAAACGGTTCATATCCACACCTATCTCAGCAACAATAGATTCAGCGGTCTTTTTTTTAAAACCAGGAATGCTCTGGAGCCTTTCTGATTCCTCTCGGTATGGCTCCATCCTTTGATCTATCTCACGGTCAAGCTTATCTATGGCATTATCATAAGAGGCAATCATCTGGATGGAAACCTTGAGGATCAAGCGGTGGTGTTCTCTGAGAGAGCCTTCCAGGGCCTTTTCTAATTCTGTGATCTTTTTCCTGAGACGCCCTCTGGCCAATTCCGCCATCTCCTTTGGACTCATATCCTCTTTAATCAGGTGATAGATCATATCCTGGGCAGATATACCATTTATATCACTCACTACTGAGGAGAGCTTGATATTGGCATCTTCCAACAATTTGTGGATGCGATTGAGATCTGAAGACTTAGTCTGTATAAGTTTACAGCGATAGCGGGTAAGATCACGGAGTTCACGGATAGGCTTAGGAGGAATAAAACTCCCTTTAATAAGGCCATGCCTAAGTAGCTGGGCAATCCATTCACAATCTTTAACATCAGTCTTTCTTCCGGGTACATTTTTGATGTGCCTGGCATTTGCAAGAATGACCTCCATGCTGTCTTCAAGGATGTTAAAGACAGGTTTCCAGTAGACACCGCTACTTTCCATGGCAACATAGGTGCAGCCTTCGGACTCCAGCCAATCCTTACAGGCTAAAAGCTCTCTGGTCATGGTAGAAAAGGTCTTGATGGTTTTTTGGGGCTTCCCATCAGGCTTGCCAACCATCAAACAGGCCACGATGGTCTTCTTGCGGACATCGATACCACAACATCTTTCGATTATGGCTTCCATATCATCATCTCCTTTCTAATAAAGGTGGTAGATTATGGGTTAAAAATTTGATCCGCGTGCTCCTGAAAGGGGCAACAATTTGTGGTTCTTCTAATCCACCCAGGTCAGTTTGTTTCTCGGGGTATGACCACCACAAAAAAACGACCTACTTCCTTTTACAGAAAGGATATATAAGTGTATAATTAACTACAACCTATTTTCATCCTTCGTGGTGCCCAGTATGGGCATGAAGGTTTGTTTTGATAATAAAAGCTACCAACTGGAGCTATGGAAGCAGCAGTTCCAGTTCCAAACGATTCTGTGACTTTTCCCTTGTAAATTCCTTCAATGAGATCATTAATTGCCAAAATTTCCTCTTTCACAGTATATCCTAAGTCTTGAGCCATCTGGATTACACTTTCACGAGTTACGCCAGGTAAAATCGTCCCATGGTCTAATGGTTCCGTATATATGATGTCATTATAGACAAAGAAGATGTTCATTGTACCTATTTCTTCCATATATCGTTTATGGATTGCATCAAGCCACAGAACCTGACTGAATCCTTGTTTTTCAGCTTCACTAGTCATGAGAAAACTAGCGCCATAATTTCCGCCAGTTTTAGCATTGCCTGTTCCTCCAGAAGCAGCTCTAATGTATTTTTCACTCAATAATATCTTAATACAATCTGGTAGGAAGTGGCCTTAAACTTATCTTTGACAGTTAGAAAAAAATAGTTGTGTAACATCAAGGACATAGATGTGGCC
>CAYTDY010000245.1:0-3788 GCA_964436665.1 uncultured Desulfobacteraceae bacterium | reverse complement strand
GCAGAACCTTTCATGCCTATAGACCTGAATGAGGTCATTATGCCCCACACAGTCCCAAACAGTCCGATAAAAGGGCATGTATTGCCAGTGGTGGCCAAAAAAGTTAGTCCTCTTTCCAAACGAGAGCTTTGAGCGGATAAGACCTTTTTAACAGCCCTCTGCACATTGTCAATAATCGGTTGCTGTGATTGAAAAACCCCATCCCCCTCAGGATTACCCTGGAGTATCTTAGCTCGTTTAAATTCTGCATAACCGGCCCTGAAAATCTTGGCTAAAGGACTGAAATCAAATATCTTGGCCTCTGAATGCACCTTACTTATTTCTCGGCTAGAGGAGAAAAGTTCTAAAAATATTTCGTTCTCATCTTTGAACTTCTTAAGCAATCTTAATTTCATGAAAACAATTGCCCAAGAAACGAGAGAGAAAAACAAAAGGAGTAAAAGAACAAATTTTACCATCAGGCCAGCATGAGATACCATTTGAACAATATCACTTCCAAAAGGATCCGCCCTTAAAAACTGCAATGCGTATATCATTAGATATATTTTTACCCCCTATAAATTGTTATTAGAATACTTAAATTGAACTATCAAAGTCAACTTAAATGCAAATAACAAGATATCGTCTTTTTTCCTTTTAATATCCAGCCCTTTTATGATATTTATATAAGTTATCTAAAAACACTGCAAATATCTGAATATATTTTTTAATATATAGATAGACCTTTGCACAACATTAAAGTTTTTGTCACCTGTGACCAGGAGGATCTCTCTTTTTTCTTATGACCTTATATAGGTAAGAGAATTGTCCGTTTCAAAATGGTTTATCAAGCCGGAGCGTAAAATAACATTGTCAAGCTGCTATAAACCATTTTGAAACGGCACAGCAAGGCACATTGTTTAGGGCATAAGAAAAGAGAGAGATCCTCCTGGTCAAAAGATGTAAGATGCTGAGGCTAAATTTTTTCTTAAATAGGGATTATGCAAAGGTCTAATAGAATTATTAATAGACATGGAAATGCACGAAAAACAAATATTCTCCCCTCGTGCTGAAAGAACGACAAAAAGATGCCTTGCTTGTGGAACTGAGGATATTAAACCAGGAAGGCGTTATTGTTCAAGGCAATGCAGACAGAGACTAATGTGGACCCTTTCCCTATCTAAAGGATTGCTCCAAACTCTCAACACCAGATATGCAGCCTTCTCATTTACAGAACATTACGTTGCCCTTGATTTGATGCCTACCTGGTCAAATATGATATCAAGGTTTGTCTATAAAAGAAAATCAGATCATTCCCCTGCTAATGCTCTTAAAGAACTAATTCTTGAGGCTGGCAATGAGTGGTACAAGAAAAGAAAAAGGCGGATTTCTCGTAGTTTTGCATCCCAGTCTATTCTTGAAGAAAAGGTTGAGCACAGTATCAAGCCTGACTCCATTAAGCCGAATACAAACAGAATCCCAAAGCTATCCACTGATCAGAAAAGGGCCCTCAAACATCTTAAAATAAACATGGACCGTCTGGTCTTTGGAGACTATGTCACGGAGATAAAAAAGGCCTACAGAGGAATGGCAAAAATTTATCATCCTGATATAGGTGGTGATGGCGAGAAGTTTAAGGAAATAAACAGTGCCCATGAACTGATGTTACAATGGGTAGAGGATCCTAAATTCCGATCCAATAATTCACTACCCGGATATTGGTCCTATGATGGTTACAAAAACAGTTGGTCGCCACCTTTATGGCAATAATCCTGATGAACATGGGCATTTGAGGTATATGACAGGAGCCATGGAGCCACCGGGCGGGATCGAACCGCCGACATCCTCATTACGAGTGAGGTGCTCTGCCATCTGAGCTACGGTGGCCTTTTTGTTTTATTTTTACACCTTTTTTCATAAAGAGTCCAACTTTTTGTTGGAGGATAACATGAGATGAAAAACCCAAAGGACTACCTAATATTCCCATTAGATGTCCCAACTTATGAGGCGGCAACCCAGTATGTAGAGCTCTTAAAGGAGCATGTGGGTCTTTTCAAGGTAGGGCTAGAGCTCTTTGTCAGTGTTGGACCGAGGATCCTAAAAACCATTACAGAGAGAAGTGAGGCAGGTATATTTCTTGATCTAAAATTTCACGATATACCTGCCACTGTCAAAAATGCCTTTCTTGCAGCAAGTGCCCATGGTGTTAAATTTACGACCGTACATTGCGATGAAGGAAAGGGTCTTCTCCGCTCTGTTGTTGAAAATAATCCTTCGGGCACCAAGATATTGGCTGTCACGGTGCTCACCAGCCTTGAAAGTAAAAATTTAAAGGAATTGGGCTACCTTAGTAGATATGTCAACAATATCACAGAATTAGTTATGCTTAAGGCCAAAATGGCCAAAGATGCTGGCTGTTCTGGTGTTGTCTGCTCTGGCCTGGAGGTTGAAAAAGTTAAGGCTGAGTTAGGAAAGGATTTTATCGTAGTTACCCCCGGTATCAGGCCTGCATGGTCTTTGGTAGGAAAAGACGATCAAAAGAGAATTATCACCCCCTATCAGGCATTAAAAGGGGGAGCTGATTATATAGTGGTAGGCAGGCCTATACGGACTGCCGAAAAACCGATTGAGGCTGCAAAAAAAGTTTTAGATGAGAGCGAGATGGCAATCTCGGAATAAATGCCTGCTGAACCCTTTTAAACATCAATCGTCACCACAGAAATCCTGTGGCACCCCTTGACCGAGAATATACAAATTATCTTACAATACATCTTTGAACAAAACCTTCCATTATTTGCTTAAAGCACTCGAGTTCTTCATCGGGGTAACTTTGCATATCTAAAAATTTCTCATCTAAGGCCTTAGAGGGAACAAACCTTTGCAAAACATATAAACGGGAATCTTTTATTAACTGGCCGATTTTAAAAAAATCATCCTTTTCAAAGAGGGATCTTACCACAGTGGTCCTGAATTCATAATCCAATCCTGAATCCATAATTAGCCCAATACTTTCAAGAATTTTAGTCTTTTCTATCTTTCTCTGAATTACATACTCATATTTATCCAGAGATGCCTTTATGTCCATAGCAATGTAGTCTACAGATTTAGACTTTATCATCTTCTCTAACTTTAAAGGAAAACTTCCATTGGTATCCAATTTAACCAGATATCCTAGGGCCTTTACTGCTGATAAAAATCGCTCTAAATCAGATTGAAATAAAGGTTCTCCACCAGTTATTGTCACAGCATCCAGTTTTCCCTTCCGCTTATGTAAAAATGACAATATCTCCTCCTCTTTAAAATCAATTTGGCCCCTTTTAGTATCTATAAGCTCTGGATTGTGGCAATAAGGACATCTGAAATTACACCCCTGGGTAAAAACAATAGCACACATCTTATCTGGATAATCAATGAGAGAAAACCTTTGAAAGCCCCCTATAATCATATCTCAAGCCTTAAATATTATAGTGTCAGTTGACAGTTGTCCATTGTTCTGCCACAGGCGGATTTATTTACTTTGAGGAAATCAAGATAGTTAATTAGTTAAATGTCTGGATAGTTTGGATTTTACTACTCGACGACTTAACAAAGAGACTGAATCTTATTGCAAAAAAAGTTGTTTAATCTTGCCACGGACTATTGACAATGGACAACCGGCATTGTCTAAACCTTAAACATCTTTCTCGTTTTAAATTCCCCTTGCTTTCCTTTGTTCCACTGTTTTAAAGGCCTGAGATAACCAACTACCCTGGAATAAACCTCACATTCAGCACCACATTTCTGGCATACTTCCTGCTCCCCATTTAAAT
>CAYTDY010000244.1:0-3792 GCA_964436665.1 uncultured Desulfobacteraceae bacterium | reverse complement strand
CGCTCCGCTCTGCCCTCACAAGAGATTTCTTTTGATTAATCTTGTAGTCTCTGAGGAAGTCCCCCTCAAGCTCATCATACTTCACCCGGTCAAAATAGACACCGGGGAGCTTGCCCTCTGATATTTCTCCCTCTCTTTTCTTTAGCAGTTTGGTTGCATCTGTCTCTTTTGTGCTCTTGGTTGATTCATAATAGGGCTTTCCATTACGATAATACTTTAGCCAGTAGGTGTTACCTCTTTTGTAAATGGTTCCCATAATTAAACCCCTTTCCGGCCTTTAGGCCATAAAAAAACGGAAGATTTACTCTCCGGCATAGACAACCGGCCCCGCGCTTCACAACGTGAGGTATCTTCCGTTCTATTTGTTGATTTAGTTTTCATGTCTATGGTTTAGAGGTTGTTGATTAAGTTTACTTTCAATTACATTATAAACTATTTATTGACAAATGCAACCCCAAAGTTTATATTTTATTAAAATATTGCAAAAAAAATTCTAATCCACTATGAAAGGGGGTATGAAACTGGTGGCAGTTGCACTAAGAATAAGCCCTGAAATGAGGGAAAAACTTCAAAAGATTGCTGATAAGGAAATGAGGTCTTTAAGCAATCTTATCAAGAAAATACTAACTGAATATCTGCAACAATACGAAAAGCATCCCAAAAAAAATAGCCCTTAATTGATGGTGGCATGGATTGAGTACATAACCTTTACAAACAAAGGGAAGTCAATGTCATGAAGAAGGCAAACAATGGCTTTATGAAAAACCTACATTATCTTTGCCTGATAGCGGTTATTACCCTGGGATTGATGCCTATCGTTGGTATTAACGGCTGTGCAAGCGGTGAAGATGAGACAACTGCAACGACAACCCCTACCACAACGACAACCCCTACCACAACGACCTTACCTGACTCACTTCTTGCTAAAACTGAGTTATTAAAAGGGTACTGGCATTTTTATTATACAATTACAAGCACATGGGATGATTATTACACTCTGGATAATATAACGGGTGATACGAATTATGAAGGTGGTTATTACATAAACGGCACAGATGAATATGGCGATTTAGTAATAGCTTCTTATTGGCCAGATAGCGAGCATTGGACACTATTAGATCCAGGCATCTCCATGGATCAATACTATATTTTTTACACTGATGGGAGCACAATTCTTGAAAATAGCTGCTCCTATGGAATAGACATTTCAACAGAGGAATGGTCACCGTGTTTCACCTTATATGGTGAGAAAATTTATTCTATTTTGGCAAGACAAGTTGAGGAAAGAATCGAAAGTGAGGAAATGAGAGCAATTGAAGCTGAAGAAATAAGGGCTATAGAGGGCGAGGAGGGGCCTACTGATGACTCCATAAAACAGAAATATTGGCAATTGAAGCAGGCAATAGACCTCCAGAAATAGCAAACCTTAATACAGACATCAAAGGCAGGGTTCAGGAATGGCCTTGCCTTTTTTATTGCCATTTTTCGGTTAGGCTTCCTACCACCCGTAGGTGGACACTCTGTTTCATCCCTCCCATGTTGGGATTTGTTTTCTTTAGTGACTTATTCCCTCTTCAGGTGGGGAATTAGCACACCTTAGATTCTTTTTTCAATGAGCGGAAATAAGGCCCTTTCGGCCTCAAAATAGCCCTTCACACCCCACTAATATCGCCATTTTGCCCTCAAATTTCAACGATCTCATATACCCCATGTAGGTAATCATTCAGTTTATCTTTTTCATTGACTTTCGAGTCTTAAAAGGCTTATTCTACCTGTGCGAAATTGGAACTCGGTTCCATCCTGCCTTCATATAACAATCCTTAATCGGGGATGCTGTGAAGAAGTTCGCAATCATTCTCTTTTCGACCCTTATTCTGTCTATACTCCTGACTCTCAATCTTCCCGCAAAGCAAAGGGCTATCCGTGTGAAGGCCCGGACCTTGGACGGCTCTACTAAGGAGTTCCGACTCTACTCCGGCTACTATGCTCTGATGATAGGATGTGGAGATTATTCAGATATCATGATTCCAGATTTACCCAATGCCGTAAATGACATTAATGAACTAGCGAAGGTGTTCAGAGCAATGGGGTTTGAAGTAGAGACTCTACTCAATCCCAAGAGCTACAAAATAGAAGAAGCCTTCAACAGACTAATAGCAAGCGTGGGTAGAGAAAGAGATAAGGCTATTCTGGTTTATTTTGCCGGACATGGAGACACTGTTCCTCAAGCCGATGGAATTAAGCTCGGTTATATTCTACCTGTGGATACTCCCCATCCAGAAAGGGACTATATAGGGTTCCTATCCAAAGCGGTCAGCATGAAAAGAATTGATGAGGTGTCCAGGCTTATCCAATCAAAGCACGTTCTGATGGTTTTTGACTCTTGCTTTTCAGGCGCCCTTTTTAGTGTTGCCAGAGACCTTCCTGAATATATTACAGAAAAAGTGACAAGACCAGTAAGGGAATACATTACCGCCGGTACAGAAGATGAAAAGGTCCCTGACGACTCAATCTTCAAGAGAGTGTTTCTCCAAGGGCTTCAGGATGGGTATGCTGATTTAAACCATGACGGCTACATTACAGGCCTGGAGCTGGGAACGTATCTTTGTGATAAGGTGGTTCAGTATTCAAACGGTGGGCAGCACCCACAGATAGGCAAGATAAATCACCCGACTTTGGACAAAGGAGACTTCGTCTTTGCCCTGAAAGCTCCATTGCAGCCTTCTACTCAGATTTCTGTAGCGCCGCGTCCCTCTCTTGAAGCAAAGAAACAGAGTCTTGTCGAGGAAAAAGGGGATTTGGTCTCTGTTCCAAGCTTTACTAATAGACCTCAGTTAAAAGGACAGCCAGGTTGGACTTATCTGCCGTTTTCGTCCAAAAAAGACTACGAACCTCGGTTTTCTGCCCCTCGACCGTCTCCTGCCCCTCGACCGTCTCCTGCCCCTCGACGATCTCGTGGCCCTCGACCCTCTCCTCCAAAGAACTACAAGGACTTTATGACTCCCAATTCTTCCAACCGGGATAAATACCTTTACGTATAATCCTATGGATGAGGTGGAAAAAGCTATGGAAAAATTGCCCCAATTATTTGATGAGGTCTTTCAAGGTCAGATTTGGTGGTCAGATAGAGATAAGCTGAGTAAAGAGGGAGCAGCTTGGTGGGTACAAGAAGTCGATAGATACCGGGCAAGGGTTTACAAGCGAGCTGTTGCTCACAAACAAATTATGCTCGATAAATATAACTGGATGATGAATAAGTTTGATCGTTCTTGGAAGGACTATCAAGACAGCCTTGAGAAGTATAGGAATCAACACTGACGAAAATCTGTTCGGATTGATTGGGATCTTACGTCTATTCAATTTTCAAAGAACATGAAAAAGCCCTAATGAAAGGAGACTTCAATGACTAAAAATGCAAAAAGTAAATCTTCTTTTCTTAAACTTAAACCTAACGTGACAGCCAAAGGGGCACGCAATTCCTCCTCTCTTGGCCTTGTCTATTTATGCCCGAAATGTGGTGTAGGTCACGCGCTTGTGCACATTTCTCCTGTGACTGGAACAGTTAAGTGTGGGCTTTGTGGTGGCACTTTCCAAAAGCCTTAAAGTTTAGCCTGATATCTTTTCCAGGTCCTTTTCAGCTAATACTTGAAATCGGTTTTTGCTATCCATCTCAATTTCATCTAGCGATACTTCATAGGAAACTCTATAATAACCATCCTGTTGTTCTCGTAGGTCTTTCAAATCTTCTTGAAGATATTTGTCTCTATCTTCATCAAAAGAAGATTTATCAGC
>CAYTDY010000243.1:0-3797 GCA_964436665.1 uncultured Desulfobacteraceae bacterium | reverse complement strand
GAAAACAATTAATATTAATATTTCAATGGATTAGCTGGTAGTTTAACAACGAAAAGTTCACATATCGATTCGTTTCAAATATTGTTTTGCTTTAAAAGTCAAGTCGAATATGGTATTATCCTATTGATTTTATTACATGAAATATTATTCTCACTTCGAATAGTACTTTCTGTAATAATCAGATTCAATGCCAATATTCGAGGAGAAAATATGCGAAAAGTGATCGATATGCAGATGAAATTCGGAGAAGTTGACATTTTCAAAATTGAGTTCGATCTACGGTCTCGAGATGAAATTCCAAAACTGCTGATGGGTCTTCAAAGCATATATTGCAATAGCAAAATCCGTGAGCAGATTTTTAAACTGCTAATGGAGTTGATACCAGATAATGTAGACCCGAATAATGGTCGAAGGGGAATGGATCTATGGAGAATTTTGGTATTAGGCACCTTACGCTTATCCTGCAACTGGGATTATGACAAATTGATGGAAATTGCGAACAATCACAGGAAGCTCCGATTGATGCTTGGCCACAGTTACATGGATCACGAATATGTGTATGCGCTACAGACACTGAAAGACAATGTCTCTTTGTTCACCCCTGAGGTACTGGATAAAATCAACCAGATCGTTGTAAAATATGGTCATGAACTAATCGGTAAAAAGCCTGATGAAGATCTAAGAGCAAGCTGTGACTCGTTTGTAGTAGAAACCGATGTTCATTTTCCGACAGACATAAATCTGCTTTTTGATGCGATGCGAAAGATTATTGTCTTGATCATGGCCTTGTGCGATGATCTGGGAGTGTCCGGATGGCGTAAGGCTGCGTATAACATCAGGAAAGTGAAGAGCTATTTTCGAAAAGCCCAGCAACTGAGACGGTCCACTTCAAAGGATCCCGAAAAGAAGTCAAAAAGACAGCAGTCGATCATTAATGCTCACCTGGCTTACCTTGAACTGGCAATGTGTCTGATTGAAAGACTTAGAGAAACTATTGCCTTCATCTCCTCACCAGATTTTATAGTCCAGATTAGAATCCAAGAGATCGTAAAATATATAGCGCATGCTGAAAGGCAAATCGATCAGATCCGCAGAAGGATTCTTGAAGGCGAAACAATCCCTCATAACGAGAAGCTGTTTTCAATCTTTCAAGAGCATACGGAGTGGATCAACAAGGGAAAAGCTGGTGTTCTACAGGAATTAGGTCTTAAGGTTTGTGTTGTCAAAGATCAGTTTGGCTTCATCCTTCACCATAGGGTGATGCAGAAGGAAACCGATGATCAGGTTGCAGTACTGATCATCATTGAAAGCAAAGAACGTTTTAAAGAACTCAGCAGCTGTAGCTTTGACAAAGGTTTTCACAGCCCTGAGAACCAAAAACAACTGGCCGATATACTGGACAAGGTGATACTTCCGCGCAAAGGCAAGCTGTCGGCAATAAAGAAAGAAATTGAAAACTCAGAATACTTCAAAGAAGCTCGCCGGAAACATTCGGCTGTTGAGTCATCAATCAACGCTTTGGAAAATCACGGTTTAGACCGCTGTCTGGATCATGGTATCCATGGTTTCAAACGCTATATTAGCCTGGCTGTACTTGCGCGAAACATCCAAATCCTCGGTCATATCCTTCAGCAGAAGCAACTCAAAGGTCTGCAAAAACTTGAAAAGCAACAGCAGAACAAATTATGCGCAGCTCTATAGCTTCCAGCTTTAGAGTGAAATATTCATATTGATAAGGACAACTACGCCTGAAAGCGAAATAATTACCCTCTAAGCATTACAGGTATAGGCAAATTAAACAAATATTATTGGATAACCCGATCTTCACGTTAAATTAGATGGTTCATAGCCAGGACGATAACTCTATATTCGGGGTTTTCGTTCAGACACTATATAGCAGTTATCACAAGCCGAGATAACGTGGAGTTCACTTGCCGCAAGGAAATAGAAAATGCACAAGGATATTCCGATGTTGTTTATCGGAAACCGGGTATAATAGCCCATGCCCCCTGCGGTCAAGTGAAACGATTTGTTCGGTATTTCCTGTTATTATTAAATGGATAGCTCTATTTTGCAATAATCCGTGCATATGGTATTAAAAATATGTTGACAATGCAATATTATTTTATGTATAAGGTTCATGTGTAATGATGTTTAATGTTTTACAAACTTTCATACCTTGGTAAAGAGCTATGGAAAATTACCTTACAATCAGCCAGGCCGCCAAAAAAATTGGGGTAAGCTCTGAAACTTTAAGAAGATGGGATAAAGCAGGCAAGTTTCCTTCACAGAGACACCCTATCAATAATTATCGTATTTATAACGAAGATCAGATTGAATTTGCGATAAAAGAGTTAGAGCAACTATATATAACTGATTATGCCAACTCTTTTCAATACCAAATTGAGCCGTTTTTCGAAACAGACCTTGGTAAATTATTTAGTGATGATGTTATGACTTTCTTTAAAACGTTAAAAACTTCCTCTGTTCAGCTTATTTTCGCTGATCCTCCTTATAACATTAAAAAGGCTGAATGGGATACTTTTGAATCACAAAAAGAATATGTTGATTGGAGCATGGAATGGATCAGAGAAGCTCATCGAGTACTTGCCCCTAATGGGAGTCTATATATTTGCGGGTTTTCTGAGATATTAGCTGACCTAAAATGGGCCGCAAGCAGTCTTTTCAAAGGATGTAAGTGGCTAGTTTGGTACTACCGTAACAAGGCTAATCTTGCTAATGACTGGGGGCGGTCGCATGAAAGCTTATTGCACTTTAGGAAAAGCAACAAAATAATTTTTAATGTTGATGAAGTAAGGGTTCCCTATAATGCCCACACGCTTAGATACCCGCACCACCCTCAAGCAAAAAGCTCTCAATATGGAAATGGTAAGGAATATGTGTGGACCCCTCACCCAAAAGGCGCAAAGCCAAAAGATGTTTTTGAAATACCAACCTTGACTAACAACTCATGGGAAAGAGAGAAGCATCCGACTCAAAAGCCGATTGAGCTAGTAAAAAAATGTATCATTGCATCTTCAAACCCAGAGGGTTTGGTGGTTGATCCTTTTGGAGGTTCTGGAACAACATATGCCGTGGCTGAAGCGTTTAACCGCAAATGGCTTGGGACTGAAACAAATGAGGAATATTGCAGAATAATAAAAAAGAGACTTCAAGATCGTAACCACATCAAAAGAATTGCTAACAATGGGGAGGATGCGGAGGTCTTTGAACGTAGGAGAAAGCTAAGAGGATAATAATTTCCAAATGTCCTCAGTAACAAACTTTGAAAAAGGAAAAATGTGTTGGTTGTATGGTGTTTTTTTTGTGATAGGTGGCGGATCAATGAAATAGACGCCTTCAAGTTCAGTTAGAAATTTGGTGTATACCATAAACAGGCCAGATACGAACGTATAGCTAATCTGTTTTGTTTCTTTTCTTTGGACATCATTTAAGAAAATGCCGATGACTTTGACTGAGTGACCAGCAAATTTTTGCATAAGGAGTTTATCAAGAAATATTTTCCCCATTCTGTCTTTAGATGTTGTTTTGAGAGAAACAACAACTTCTTTATCATCTATTGATTTTGTTTCTGATTTTACAGAATTGTGGGGAGAAAGAATAATATCTGTTTCACATGAATATAGTTTTTCTCCCTGTTCTGATGGATAAGGGATTTTAAAAACGACTTTGTCATTTTTGACGCCTAATTCTGTAACAATAAGGCGAATAAATTCTTCAAATCTGTTGCCAACATGCTTTCTTGAGCTGTTTGGGTTGCAGAGGAAATCCATCCC
>CAYTDY010000242.1:0-3825 GCA_964436665.1 uncultured Desulfobacteraceae bacterium | reverse complement strand
AAAAATTCAGGGGTAACTTCAAATTCACCTTTTGCCAACCCTATGGGGCGTTTATGCTCTCTGTGCGGACGAATAGGCCTGATTTCGGCAATAGGAATATTCCTTTTGCATAAGATGATAGTTTCACCTTTGGCCAGCTCTTCAAGATATTGAGAAAGATGTGTCTTTGCTTCATGTATATTTAGTCTTATCATAAGTTTATTTATAGACTAAGCATTGAGCTATGTCAATATTTTTTTAATTTGAGCATAATGGGGGTTCTGAAACAACTTATTTTTTAATCCCAGAGATTATAAGTTTAGGCAAAGATGCTATAATTCAATAATATTGTTTGCGAATGCAGGCGGTTAAGGTTTGCTTGTTAGCTGCCTTTCTCAAATAGAGACAAGATCATGTCCATAGCTTTAAGAGAAGAGAAGGCGGGTGAAGGTTTTTTCCTAATCGCCTTTTTCTTTTCTGGAAGAGGTGGGCGGGGCCCCATGGGGAACATAGGGTTGCTCCATATCTGAGTTGCTTTTTCAAAACGATGTCTCAAATCAGAATCACCCTGTATTCTTGCTGACAGCCGAGAGGAGAAAGGATTAGAGGTAGGGTGGATCAGGGGGGTGGGTGAAATATAGGGAAAAGGAAAGGGGTTAATGAAGACCTGATTTTGACAGTATATTTCACAGAAACTATTTGCCACAAAGGCACCAATTTCAATTGTAAATTTTCAATTGTTTGAGCCTTTGTGACTTCGTGGCTGAATAGTCACTCGAAATCTAACAAAATCATAAAGAATGAAGGAGGTTAGCATGGAAAAAAATGATACAGCAAAAGACAGGGGCCTAAAAGATTATGGGATTATCTATATATCCGGTGGGATTGAAGACGCGGTGTCAGAGACTGTTTGCAAGTAGATTATTGAATATAACATCTCCGGAAAAATCGATAGCATCCAGATCATTATCAACTCCTCCGGCGGTTCTTGCCCGGCAGGTTTCGCCATAATAGACATCATGGAATGGTCACGTCTTCCTATCTAAACAACCAGGATTAGCATGATCGCCTCAATGGGGCTCCTAATCTTTATGACCGGCACAAAAGGGCGAAGGGTCATTACCCCACGCACATCCATACTATCTCACAGATATTCGGCCATGACCTGGGGCAACCACAGCCAACTGTTGGCAGGCCGCAAGGAGCAGGATCTCGAGCATGCCAGAATAATAGATCATTATCTTCGTTACTCCAATATAGGCTCCAAAGAGAAGTTAGAGCAGTATCTTCTCAGGGATGTGGATACCTGGCTAGCCACAGATGAAGCTATAGAGTTTGGCATAGCGGATATTGTGGAGCCCTTAAACCGCCAGATCAATGGAGAAGGGAGGCAATAAGATGACACGGAGACATACTCAGAGGATAGCAACCCTGGAAACTTCAGTCTCTCCCGTAGAGGCCAGCAGCCATAGAGATTCCAGGATTTTTAAAGACAACATAGAACACCTTGAGGCGTTGGAATATGCAGCAAGACTCAGAATTGCTATAGCCTATCTGCAAAACGGTAAGAGCACTGTTCAAAGCGGCAAGCCAGGGGAGACATCATCTCAGCAGGAAGCAAACAAACCTGCCCTCGAGGAAAGCGATTTGATATCTGATCTATTAGGTCCACCAAACGATGGGCTTGGGGAGAGAATTCCCCGGCAGTGTTTATGCCCTCTCAATTGCTAAAATTCGACCAATTTACGATACTTCGTAAAATAGTCTTGACCAATTTACGATACTTCGTAAAATAGTCTTGACTTTCAATTACTTTCCGTATAATAATATCGTCATGATAAGATCGTATTCTTCAGTTCTTACCGAACATTTAGGACAATATCGCCAGATGATATTTGTCGTCGGGCCGAGACAGGTCGGGAAAACGACCCTGTGTACAGATTTGGCTCAGGAGTATCATTATTTCAATTGGGATAACCAGGATCATCGCGCCTTGATTGTCGAAGGTCCAAACAGAGTTGGTGAAGAAATCGGTATGAGGCAATTACGGGAAAAACCCCGGATCATTATTTTTGATGAAATTCACAAATATTCAAAATGGAAGGATTTTCTCAAAGGCTTTTTTGATGTTTATGGCCCGGAGGTAAGAATTATCGTAACCGGAAGCTCCAGGCTGGACGTCTTCAAAAGGGGTGGGGATAGTCTTATGGGACGATATTTTCTCTATCATCTTCATCCCATCTCAGTGCGGGAAATTATAGGGACCAGCCTTGCCGGAAATGAGATACAAACCCCTCAGCCAATAGATCCACAGCCATTCCACTCATTATATACTTTTGGTGGTTTCCCCGAACCGTTTCTGAAAGCGAATGTACGATTTTCAAACCGATGGAAACGTCTCCGGCAGCAGCAACTGTTTGCTGAAGACATCAGGGATCTTACGCGGGTACAGGAAGTACAACAGATTGAACTATTAGCCGAAACGCTGAAATATCAGACCGGTCAAATAACCAATTATACGAATCTTGCTAAAAAAGTAAGAGTCTCAGTGGATACTATACGTCGCTGGATAAGGATTCTGGAATCGTTATATTATTGTTTTACCATACAACCCTGGTTCAGGAACGTGTCAAGGTCTTTGCTTAAACAGCCCAAAATTTATCTTTGGGATTGGTCTCTCCTTACGGATACCGGTGCAAAGTCGGAAAACTTTATCGCATCCCATTTATTGAAGGCAGTCCATTGGTGGACAGATAACGGATTTGGCGAATACGGACTATATTTCCTCCGTGATAAGGACAAGCGTGAGGTGGATTTTCTTATCACTCGAAATCAGGAGCCCTGGTTCATGGTCGAGGTAAAAACAGATGGGGGAAAATCAGTGAGCAGGAATCTGTTTCATTTTCAAAAACAAATCCGTGCGCCTCATGCTTTTCAGGTATCCTTTGCATTAGACTATGTTGACGCGGATTGTTTTTCAACAGAACAGCCCACCATTGTTCCTGTGAAGACATTATTATCTCAACTGGTGTAAAAGGGTGAATGGGATCTTGCATTGCAACAATTAATTTGACTATTGACTGGATTCTTTCACAATTCGGTGAAAGTAGGGATGACGTCATAGGTTACTGTAAAAAATTTGTTTTGGCCGGTGTGTAGAAAGAGCCGCCGTGGGATGATTTGAAGGGGCAGATACTGCCGTGATTGGAGCGATATATTGATCGAATTAGGGAGCAGATAAAACGAAAAGAAGGCTTTAAAGAGATACCTCGGGTTCATCGGTATGCGACGAGGCCGCCGCTTCAAGATTTATTAAAGGTGCAACAGGATAAGAGCCTGCTGCACATGGATGAAACGATTTATATAGCGTATGCTACGTATGGATATACCTTAAAGGAAATTGCTGATTATCTGGATGTTCATTATGCAATTGTAAGCCGGGCGATAAAGCGGGTAGAAGGTTATAATAAAAGAGGATAAGCTATACTAAATGTTGCATTGCAAGACCTGACCCCTGACCCCGCGTTGAAGCCATTGTGGAGATTGTGGATGTGGAACTGATCGAGGATGTTGAATGCCTGTCTATGGGAGAAACGCCGGCAGATCGGGTAAAACCTTGCTGGGGAAACTTAAATCCATGAGGCGTAGCCAAAGAGCGATGATATAATGCAAGTGAGGAATTAAGACACACGGCGCATAAATTTATGCGCCGTGTTGACCAAATCTACAAAAACCTACCTAAGCCTTTGGAATGGTTATCATTTTTAAATAATGACCTTCCATTACTGATGGACTTTTGCGAAGAGGTGCAGGAAGTATCGATTCAACACCAATTGAGTTTGACTC
>CAYTDY010000241.1:0-3842 GCA_964436665.1 uncultured Desulfobacteraceae bacterium | reverse complement strand
CAGTTTGACCTTTCTCATGCAGCTCCTTTACTGTGTTTCGCTGATGCAGCTATCATCTCTTTCATAAACATTACTATTCTTTGCGCCGCTTTCCCGTCCGGCTCACCAGCCCAACGGCGAACGAATTTATCCCTACCTGCCTTGAGCCTGTTCCGCGTTTCCTCATCATCCAAAGCTTTTAGAATAGCCTGCTCAATGTCTTCATACCGATAGACCCCCAAGGCCGCACCCTCTTCTGCGTAGGGGACGGGTGTAGGTTGTCCAGACAGATTGATAGTAACCACCGGCTTATCAATCATCATTGCCTCCAGGGCGGTTGTGGAGTATTTCGTTATTAGAAGCTCGCAACTACTAATCAGAGCATATAGGTCGGTATCCTTCACAACGTGAATCCTGGAATCACGGTATTTTTCAGCCATTTCTTGATAAGGCTCCGCATTTTCACGTGGGTGGACTTTTATCACTAGTTGCACATCATTCATCTTCAGTACGGCACTGATAACGCCCGTGAGCATTTCTTTGGTTTCGCCAGAGGTGATAATATTCGGATTCGGGGTGAATAAAATGGTCTTCTTATTGGGGTCGAGGCCGCCTTTGGCTAGGACTTGCTTGTCCTGCTCCTTGTTTCTGTCAAACAGTTGGTCGAAATGGGCTACCCCCGTAACAACAATTCTCTCTGGCTCCACTCCGCTTTGTACATACAGATTCCTTATGATTTCACCCATAACAGCTTTCTTATCTGCATGCAAATGCTTCATGTATGAGCGTGAGTTACCGGTTTCTATGGCAGCACTGCATGCTACTGTCGGGATATTATACTTTTTTGCTAAAGCTGATGCCATCTGCTGCAGGAAGAAGCCGTCTGGCATTAAGCACATTATGTCTGGTGAGGTAACTTTTAACATTCTATCCACAAAATCAACACTGGATATCGCGAGATAACAGAGCAGGAACAGCTCAGCCATCAAAGCCTTCGTGCACAGATATGCCTCCGAAAAATCATCCGATTCTGCGTTAAGACGATCCCTGGCAAGTTTTCTAAGCCTGTAGAAAAGTGGGAGAATCTTAATTGGGTACGAGGGTTTGAGGATTGGCATTGCTGAATAATCGATGGCATGATGCTGAAATATTGGAGCCGAAGCCGGATAATCTGTAGCGACATCGGGCTTCAGGCTATTTCTGAGACACTCATGGATGATGGCTGCCGCAGGTCTAGCGTATAAGGGAGGGCCGACCACGAATAGCGCTTTTGGTCCCGGCTGAGCCTTATCGGGCTTTGCCGCAGTTGAAATAGACGAGCTTCCTTTGCCTTTTACCCCTCTCAATTGTGGACAAACTCTAGGCAGCGCGTCACGGACTAGCCTTGTTCGCCGGAGCATTTCAATGGGATTGGCATATTTGACAGTTCTTATTCTTCTCGACTTTATATCTGGCAGCAACATGCTTAAAGGTTCCGTTAGAACAAGAACTAGGACATCGCAATTTTGCTCTGCCATTCTCTTACAAAGTCTGGAAAGCTTTACCCCCCGAAGATACCGTATAGGATTGTATTCAAGGGTTAGAAAATTTATGTCACGGTACTTTAATCTATTATCATTCTCGGCAGAGGCGTGCAGCCGGTCGGATAGTTCATATACTTTTTCCCAACCGGGTTCGTCATCAACGCCAGCAATGCGATAAAAATCGTAGAGGACTTCACTCTCTATTTCCACTAATTGGAGGCTCTTCTGCATTTGCTCATTAGAGCAAAAAACCCTTAAATTGGTAGCCCGCTTCTTCTCGCGGTTAACGAGTCTCGGAATCTTGGCTTCAACATCTTTCTCGTTAAAAAACTTGCAAATGAGAACTTTCATAACCGTACTTTATCTTCAACCTGAATTTCGAATTGTCCTCCCTTCATATTTTTATTAGTGTTACCTTCATCCCTTGTTTAACGTTGCACAAAAAATAAGATAAACAATTCATTACTTTCTTGAATCGAAATATTTTTTTCGCTTTATTATCATAAATATATTCAAGGTTTTCCAGTTTAAATCGGGCTTTCGTGTAATAACCTCGGCGTTTGCCCACAAAAAAATCAAAACAAGCTTCTGAAAAAAATTTTACATGTGTCGGATCACTAAAGGCATACCTGTGATTCCAGTAAACAACCCTTATATGTACTTTACCGCCTATGATTAAAAGTCTATGAATTTCCTCCATAACCTTTATAGTGTCATCCAAATGTTCAATAATATCGTTCATATATATTTCACCAAAAGACTCGTTTTCAAAAGGCCAAGGGAAACTGTTCAAATCGTGGACTATATCAACTTCTGGTAAGGCAACACGGTCAATGCCGATTGCTCCTTTTATTTTCGCTGTCCCGCAACCAACGTCAAGAATTTTTATCATCTGCCATCATTTATCCGGATCTAGAAAGAATTACTTTTTACTATCCCAATAGTCAATAGTTTTTTCAACCCTTCTTCGAGAGGCAAGGGGCTACTAAAGTGGTTGGTGCAAACTATTCTATAGTTTCCAGATGTCTGGTCTCCCACATAGATTTCAGCTTTGTCATAAGGCGGAAAAGACCGCACATCAGTGATTGCTTTATAGCTCTCGAGGGATATTCTCAGGATCTTGGCATCCATAGTTGGTTATTCCTCAAAATCAACTCGGAACTCAGGACGCTGCCAGCAAGTTTGGGGATAAACCGAAGATACCTAAGCCTGGCCAGAGACATTAATTTCCCCAGAGGCCAGAGTCTCCCGAAATTCTTGAACGCAACCTCATCTATCCGGTTTTTGTTGAGAAATAGCTTGTTCCACAAATCATAGAATTCGCATCTGATTCTTAGATAGTCATAACTCCTTATTTTCCCCTCACTTATGAGTTCAATCAACCGGGCCTCCGAACCAATTCGGTTGTCTCAACAGAATGACTTACATTCTACGACATTCCTACACCGTTTTCCACCCTATGGGTCATATTTATCGGTCGACATATGCTTTGAGAACATCTAACTGCTTCAAGGTTGACTATTTCCACGATAAGGTGATAATAGTATGGTAAACACCAGTAACCTACTGAAATACTCGGGGGGAGAGGAACTGGAGTGAAAATTAAAGCAGTTGGAGAGTGCCGTATTTGCAGACGTCGGGAACGCATATTTCCATAATCTCTGGGGATGAGGTAAGGAAAACAAAGCCAGATTATTTCTTTGTCCCGCCCTGGCATTTCCTGCGTGAGTTCATCGAAAGAGAGAAGGCTTTTCTCTCGGGAGAAGGAAGATTTGTATTTCCGTTGCCTGAGATTGAAATAATCCTGCCACCGAGAATTTTATGATAAAAGGAAACAATAAAGCACGAATAAACAGGAAATTAAGAGAGGAATTGCAGTAAATTGGAAAGAATAGAAAAACCTTGGGGCCATGAAATTCTGTTTGCCGTTACCGAGAAATACATAGGCAAGATTCTGTTCATTAAAAAGGGCCATCGACTCAGTCTGCAATATCACAAACAAAAAGACGAGACCTTATATTGCCTGAAGGGGAGAGCTAGTTTGATAATTAAGAATGGCGATATGACCAATATTCTCCCTTTGGTGCCAGAGTGCAGTTACCACGTAGAACCGATGACTATTCACCGGCTAGAGGCGATAGAAGATACAACTCTTGTTGAAGTTTCCACTCCTGAAGCGGAAGATGTGGTGCGAGTCGAGGATGATTATGGGAGAGCTTCTGGAAGTCCATGATTATACCTCATCCGGATAAACGCATCAAATTTTTTGAATCCTTGAAGGAAATGGGGAAGGTGGTAGCCGTATCTGGATATTTCGATCCACCAACACCAACTCATCTT
>CAYTDY010000240.1:0-3862 GCA_964436665.1 uncultured Desulfobacteraceae bacterium | reverse complement strand
GAGGATTTCCGGCTGTGTCAATCCCCATACTTAGATGCAGGCGAGAGAAGAGTTCACGCATCAGCCTTTTAGCCTTCTCATACATACTAAGAGCTCGCGCAATTGCTTTGGCATATTCTTCAATAAATTCCCCCAGGGTCGAAATAGGATATAGGTCTGCATAGACAGGGATGATACCTTCCTTCTGGATTTCCTCGAGAATCTTCCATACCAGAGAAGTTTTCCCAAAACGACGTTGAGATTAAAGGATTACATGCTGTCGGCCCCGGATATCTTCTAAAAGTTCCTGGATCTCGCTTTCCCGATTGCAGAAGGCATCACCTGAAACCCTACCTCCATAGATAAAAGGATTTTTAAAATCTTTCATCTCCTCTCCCTTGCAACTGATATTAACAATTTGTTAATAACAATATGATAATTTCATAATAATGTAAAGGATTAATTTTTCTAATAGATAGAAAGGCTTAAGAGGGGAAGTAGTTCTGAAACAACTTATGTACACGCTTTAAGCCTTTATTTTGACAAGTTCCACATGGCCGGGCCCCAGTGGAATAGGCCGTAGAATTCCACCCCAGTACGATAGTTCCTACCTACGGGACAGGTGGGGTAAACATAGAGCAAAGCGCAAAAGGAGCGCTAGGCTTGAGGACCGCTGCGCTTAAGGCTGAAGATAAAGAGTGATGTGGGATATGTCAACCGGGACGTTCGTGCAGAACGCGCACAAGATTGAATATTGCCTCTCCCCTCAACACTTTTACTGATAAAGCAAGTACCATCTCTTTAATCGCAAGCCTCAAATTTTTTTTCCTGGGACTAGGCATGGCTTTGATATCACGTGTATGAAAAAATGGGGGTCACAACAACATATGTCGCTTATTATCTTTTTAGTAGTTTCTTTTACTTGACTGCTTGTTCTTATATGCTCCCAAATAGTTGATAAATCAATGTTTAAAGTGGGAATGGTTCAGCTTTAAAAGGATTTTTTATTAGGAGAAATTCAAACTATAAGTTCTATGACCAGTCCTGTAACTGCCTTGACAGGACATCCTGCTTTATCCCCCTCAAGAGATTCAACAGGCCACTTCCTATCTTATAATTTTCATTTGAAAATTTTAATGACATCTTAGTGGCAACAGAAGACTGCTAAACATAGACGAAGAAAAAACACGAAATCTCTTATAAGCTTCAAGCGCTTTTTTGGATCTCTGTTTTCCTGCCATGATTTTTAACTCGACACTTTTTCTCTGTTTTTTCACGATTTGATCTATTCCCTTGACCTGAAAGCATTTAGAGTTTTATCATATAGTATAATTGAATTCCCTATAAGGCGATATTTTCTTGCATATGTTCTGGATAGACTCTCGGTGTAGTTACCGTAACTATTTGGAAATTTGAGGAAATACGCAAAATAATTAACTCAGTGCGATACTTTCATTTTTGTTGATGAATTTATGACTGATTGTGGGAATAAGAATGAAAGAAATTCAATTCTCACGTATAGTAAACATGGGCGATCCTCAAAGCGTTCTGCAGGAAGTCAGGACAATTGTTCTTATGATGTTCCCGGGATTTGACTTTGCTACTTTAGAGCGCGTATTCAAAGATATTGTGCGCCTTTTCCGCGGCGAGTATCCAGGATACCGCAACTGTAATACCGAATACCACGACCTGAAGCATGGCACAGATACATTTTTAGCCATGGCAAGGCTCATGCATGGTGCGTTTTTGAAAGGAGAGAGGCTTACAAAAGAACATGTAAATCTGGGGTTAATTTGCGCGCTTATGCATGATACAGGATATATCCAAACTCTTGATGATGATGTTGGGACAGGCGCCAAATATATACTTATAGATACCAAGCGCAGCATTGCCTTCATGGATAAATATATAGCTGATAGTGGATTTTCAAAAGAGGATTTCAAAGATTTCTCTGATATCCTTATCTGCACTAGCCTCGATAAAAAGATCAAAGAAATCCAATTTAAATCCCGGCAGATTGAAATGCTGTGCAAAATCCTGGGCACTGCTGATCTTCTGGGCCAGATGGCTGACCGAACCTATCTTGAAAAACTACTCTTCCTTTTTTACGAATTCAAGGAGGGAGGGGTCGCGGGATATGATAATGAGCTGGATCTGCTGAGAAAAACCATAGATTTCTACGCTATGGCGCGAAAAAGGTTTACCGGTGAACTGGATGGCATGAATGAGTATATGCATTACCATTTTAAGGCGCGCTGGAACCTGGACAGGGATTTATATATGGAAGCCATTGAAAACCATATAAACTATCTTAAATTTATATTGGAAAATCACGAGAAAGATTATCGTGACCATCTGAAGCGAGATGACATAATAAAAAAATTGAAGGAAAAACTTACATCACCAACTAACCCAAAGGGGTAACCATATCATGCTGAGCGAAAAGGAAAAGATTGATCTCATTACCCAAATCAGTCTGGATATCAACCAGGTGAAAGATGTAGATCTACTTTTAGAAAGAATCCTTACAAATGTCAGAAAATTTTTTAACTCCGATGCAGGATCTATTTATCTCAAAGATGGAGGTGAACTGAAATTCAGTTATACGCAGAATGCTACCCTACAAAACAGACTGGACCCTGGGAAAAAACTTATCTATAACATCTTTTCCGTACCGGTTAACAACATGTCTATTGCCGGATATGTAGCAAAGAACTGTAAGTCATTAAATATTCCTGATGTTTATCAAATAGGCACCACAGTACCTTATGCCTTTGATTCTAATTTTGACAGCATTTCCAACTACAAAACCTGCTCAATGCTCACTGTTCCCATGACCAATCAACGCGGAGATGTGCTGGGGGTTATGCAAATCATCAACGCACAAGATGATGATGGAAGCAACATCCCCTTTTCCACATTCGATGAATCACTCATCATGCATTTCTCCACCAGTGCTGCCCTTTCTTTGGAACGAGCTCAGATGACAAGGAATATCATACTCAGAATGATCAGCATGGCAGAACTCAGGGACCCGAAAGAAACAGGGGCACATGTAAACCGCGTAGGGGCATATTCAGTAGAGATTTTTGAAGAGTGGGCAAAAGAAAAAGGTCTTCCCAGTGAAGATGTGGAAAGACAAAAGGATGTGTTGAGGATGGCAGCCATGCTGCATGATGTAGGCAAAGTAGCCATCAGCGATCTGATCCTTAAAAAACCTGCTCGTCTGAATATAGATGAGTTTGAGATTATTAAAAGCCATACCTATCTTGGGGCTCGACTGTTCAAAGATATCCAATCAGACTTCGAGGAATTGGCATCCGAAGTTGCACTCACCCATCATGAGAAATGGGACGGAACTGGCTATCCAGGACATATTGACCCTATATCTGAAAAGACTTTACCGGGCTTTGAGGGAACTGATGGGCAGCCACTGCCAAAGAGGGAAAATGAGATTCCTCTTTTCGGCAGGATCGTGGCAGTGGCCGATGTCTACGATGCCTTGTGCTCTCGAAGAGCTTACAAGGAGCCATGGGATGAAGACCGTATTCTTAACGAGATGCATCAATCATCAGGAAATCATTTTGACCCTGAAATCATCAATGCATTCTTTTCTTGCCTGGATGTCCTGAAATCCATAGCGAGACGGTATCCTGATGAGGATGAAGAATAAACCTTAATATTAAAGGGACTTATAAATGGGAAATCATACCCTAAAGGCTTTAATAATCACTATAGCACTTGTTTTTATAGCACCAGAGGCACGGGCGGAGAATTTTCCTAAAGTAACCTCAAAAAAGTGGACAACCAAGTATGATCAGTATTTTAGAAAATATACCAAAAGATATTTTGGGGCTGGCTTTGAGTGGAAATGGTTCAAGGC
>CAYTDY010000239.1:2343-3875 GCA_964436665.1 uncultured Desulfobacteraceae bacterium | reverse complement strand
GGATGATATACTCTTTAAATATGAGCTTTTAGGTTTGATGAATAGAACAGATATCAAGTACCTTTTAAGTGTTGATATCGATGAAGAGGGCATCTGGCGGCAATATATTGGAGTGGTTACCGGTTTATTTGAGCGAGTTGAACTGAATCCCGAAACTACCTTTTGTGGCCTATGCGGACCTCCGATAATGTATCGCTTTGTTGTTCAAGAATTATTAAAGAGAAATATTCCAACAGAACGAATATTTGTGTCCTTAGAGAGGATGATGCAATGTGGCGTGGGAAAATGCGGTCATTGCGCAATCGGGGAATATTATTGTTGCACAGATGGGCCGGTCTTTAAATATTCAGAGATTAGTCATATCAAGGAGGCAATCTGATGTCCCAAACATTGGTAGTATGCCCCTTTTGTGGGTGCGGGTGCAGTTTCTATCTTGAAGAAAAGGATGGGAGAGCCGTTGGTGTCATACCAAGCCGTGGGCATCCGGTAAGTCAGGGATCCCTTTGTGTCAAAGGGTGGAGAGCTCATGAGTTTATAAATCATCCGGAAAGGATAAAATCACCGATGATCCGACACGGTGGTATTGTCAGAGACGCCACGTGGGGTGAGTCGTTTGATCTGGTCGCAAAGAAGTTGATCAGCATAAAAAAAGAATATGGGAGCGGTGCCCTGGCATTTTTATCATCAGCAAAGCTAACCAATGAAGAGAATTATATTTTTATGAAGATGGCACGGGCAGCCTTCAAGACCAATAACATTGACCACTGTGCTCGGCTCTGACACGCTTCAACGGTGGCCGGGCTGGCTGCCACTTTTGGGAGCGGCGCTATGACGAATTCGATCCAGGAATTTGAGGATGCTGAGGTCTTTTTCGTCATTGGTTCTAATACAACAGAACAGCATCCAATGATTGCATCCAGGATCATTCAGGCTGTCAGGCAAAAGGCCGCCAAACTTATCGTTGCTGATCCTCGAGAAATAAAACTGGCGAAATTTGCCGATCTCCATTTAAGGCACAAAATGGGAACTGATGTAGCCTTATTAAATGGTTTGATGCATATTATCTTAGAAGAAGGATGGGAGGCCAAAGAATTTATCAAAGACAGAACAGAAAACTATGAACCGCTTAAGGCTGTTGTTGCCACATATACGCCGGATAGAGTAGCTGAAATAACCGGTGTTGATAAAGATTCTCTAAGAAAGGCGTCTGAAATCTATGCCAAAGCTAAAAGATCAATGATCATATATGCTATGGGAATAACTCAGCATGTTGCCGGAACTGACAATGTAAAATCATGCGCCAATCTGGCCATGCTTACCGGCCATGTGGGATACCCTTCTACCGGAGTGAATCCTCTTAGGGGACAGAATAATGTACAAGGGGCATGTGATATGGGGGCCCTGCCAAATGTATATTCAGGCTACCAATCTGTGACAGATCCAAAGATCCGAGAAGTATTTGAGAAAGAATGGGGTGTGAATGACCTTAATGACAAAGCCGGATTGACTCTTACAGAGATGATAGATGCGGC
>CAYTDY010000239.1:0-2243 GCA_964436665.1 uncultured Desulfobacteraceae bacterium | reverse complement strand
ATTGAAATTTTGGATGAGATAAACAGGGTCACACCCTCTTATGCAGGGATTACGTATAGTCGCCTCAAGGGTTCCTGGGGTTTATCCTGGCCCTGTCCTAATGAGGACCATCCCGGGACACTGTTTTTACATAAAGATGAATTTGCTCGAGGATTAGGTGCCTTTGATGCCAGGGAATATATTCCACCAGCAGAGGTCCCGGATGAAGAATATCCATTCACGCTCATAACCGGGAGGGTAGGCTTTCAGTTTCACACAGGGACCATGACCAGGAAGGTCCCCATACTTGAAAGAGAGGCGCCCAAGGCTGTTTTAGAGATGAACTCCAAAGATGCCCGACGGTTGAGGGTAACAGACGGAAGCATAGTGTCTGTGGAGTCCAGACGGGGCGAACTCCATCTGCCGGTGCAGATAAAACAGGATATTCCAGAATCTATGGTTTTTAGTACCTTTCACTACAGTGAGAAGAATATTAATGAGTTGACCATTTGCGCTATTGACCCTGTTGCCAAGATACCGGAATTCAGTTGTGCTGTCAGCATCAGGAGGATCTAATGAGAAGATTAAAAAAAGATAATGTTTTGCCCTTTCTCAGAGAAAGGAACAAGATAGAGAAGGTATTTTGCCCTCAGAGAGCGGAGGACAGAGATCTTATGTTTATGCCTCTGGAAGATGGCGTGTATACTGGAGATATAGGCAAAACAACGATCTCTGCAAAAGTCGTTTTATTCCCCCAAATAGAAGAAATCATGTCTTTCAGAGAAAAGAATATTTCGAAAATTATTGACTTTTCAAAGAAGTTACTCTTTGGGATAAGACCCTGTGAAATGAAGGCAATTCAACTTACAGATAGATTCATGGAACGGGATGATATTATTGACCCACATTACCTATCAAG
The DNA here is from genome assembly GCA_964436665.1 of uncultured Desulfobacteraceae bacterium. Lineage (GTDB taxonomy): Bacteria > Desulfobacterota > DSM-4660 > Desulfatiglandales > B25-G16 > CAYTDY01. Next base: position 1,345 of record CAYTDY010000239.1, on the reverse strand, counting down.
AAGGAAGGAAGTGTCCACTATTGTTATTGCCTGCAATGAACCGCCAAGCGATACATGTTTCTGCATCGACGCAGGAGGAATGCCATATCTGGAAACAGGATATGATGTTCAATTGTTTGATACCGGTGATTATTATATAGCTATTGCCGGCAGTGAGCATGGAGAAGAAATTCTTGCAAACAAATATTTTGAACAAGGCGCTGAAGAGGATAGAGAAAAGCTGGAGAAAATAAAGAGCAAGGCCCTCCATTCACAAGACAATAAACCCGGGTTCAAAAATGCCATTGAGACACTAAAAGAGGAAAAGGCTGATGAGGACTTCTGGGAGAGATTGGCAGATAGATGCATTAACTGCGGGGGGTGCGTTTATGTCTGCCCAACATGCACCTGCTTCAATGTATATGATCTACCTTCTCAGGGTGGATACATAAGGTGCCGCAGTTGGGATGCATGTCTACATGCTGGTTTTACAAGGGAAACAAGCGGGCATAACCCAAGACCAGCTCAAGGATCGAGATTAGCCAGGAGGCATGAACATAAGCTTAAATTTGATATCATTAACCTTGGTGAGTCCGGATGCGTTGGCTGTGGTAGATGCTCTGATACCTGCCCTGTCGGGATTGGGGCTATAGAAGTCATCCAAGAATTAAACAAGTTGTAGCATTTGTCATGATTTACATATAATTAAAATATTAAATAGCCGAATAATTTTAGTTGAAGGTAGATTTTATTTTTAAGTCAATACAATAGGGAACAATTATGAATCAGAAGGGGAAAAAGATACTAATCATTGACGACGATCCCGACTTTGTTCAGACTACAGGCATTGTTTTGAAATCTGCCGGATACGAGGTACTGAAGGCGTTCAGTGGAAAAGAGGGTCTTGAAAAATCCAAGTCAGATAAACCTGACCTTTATATTATAGATTTGATGATGGAGACATATAGCGAGGGATCAAATGTCATCAAGGCCTTAATAGAGGATGAGGAGGCCAAAGATAAGCCAAGGATCATGATTACCTCAGTTGATCTTAAGGGACCATGGGATGCCTATCCTCAGGATGAATCACTATCCTACGATTTTCTACTTCAGAAACCTGTTTCCCCTGGCGATCTTTTAAAATGTGTTGAGAATGCACTAACACGGAGATAGGGCTTTTTTAAGAAAATGGCGACTTATAGAAAGAAAAGAATTAGTTTCAAATTCCAAGATATCCGAGTGAAAATAGTGAAAATAGGCTCAAACCTTTACTATTAACTAAAGATTTGTGCAATACTGTGATAAAAGGAAACGTAGATTCTAAAATAGCTTAATAGTGAAAGTTGGTTTGAATTTGTGTCTCACA
>CAYTDY010000238.1:0-3907 GCA_964436665.1 uncultured Desulfobacteraceae bacterium | reverse complement strand
TTTCATATCTGGCCTCCCCTGAATCAATAACCAATTTTTTGGCCAATAAAGGAAGCGAGATCGTTTTTGCACCGCAGAGAGAAACAGACAAAGGAAGCCTATCTATCAAGGCAAAGGATCAGATTTTGGAATTCTCAGACAGAGCTGACATGGTTGTGATGGGACCGGGATTATCACTGCACGAGGAAACTCAGGAATTGGTAAGGGAGCTTACCCCTGAGATCAAAAAACCTCTTATCATTGATGGTGATGGTATCACCGCCATCTCGAAAGATATTAGTCTAATAAAAAAAAGAAAAGAGGTGACAATCCTGACCCCCCATTTTGGCGAGATGTCAAGGATTACAAAGTTGAGTATAGGAGAGATCCAAATAAACAAGGTTTCCCTGCTATTTAAAACATGCAGGGAACTTAATGCCATCATAATCTTGAAAGGGGCGCACACGCTCATCGGTTTTCCAGATGAACGTATCTTTATTAACATGAGTGGAAATCCCGGTATGGCAACTGCTGGCAGCGGAGATGTCCTGGTCGGCACCATTGCAGCCATGTTTGGCCTTGGATTCTCAATTGAGGAGAGCACCAGGATGGGTGTATTCATGCATGGCCTGGCTGGAGACCTTGCAATGAGAGATATCGGAGAAGATGGAATCGTGGCAGGAGACATCATGAACTACCTCCCGGAAGCGATACTCTATTGCCGGGAACATTTTGATGATATCATTAAAAATATCTATGAAAGCATTTATATTGTGTAGGGGAAATATATGAGAGCATGGATCTTAGATAAACAGGCAAAAATTGAAGATATGCCCCTGAGAATAGCAGAGATACCAACCCCTGACCCCTCTGACAACGAGATACGAATAAAGGTTTCTGCATGTGGGATCTGCAGAACCGATATACACATAGCAGAAGGGGATCTCCCTCTAAAAAAGCCCCCTTTAATCCTGGGCCACGAAATTGTTGGTATCGTTGATAAGATAGGTAAGGATGTAAAGGATTTTAAACCAGGTGATCGGGCGGGGGTGGCCTGGCTGAATCATGCATGTGGTAAGTGTAAGTTCTGTTTGTCAAACAAAGAAAACCTCTGTCCCCAGGCTACATTCACCGGTTGGGATGCAGATGGTGGATATGCTGAATATACTGTTTTGGATGGGAATTTTGCCTTTCACCTGGCTGAGAATCTTTCCTTTGAAAAGCTTGCGCCCCTCATGTGCCCTGGCATTGCGGGATACAGATCACTGAAACTTACAGAGACAAAAAAGGGTCAAAAACTTGGTCTCTATGGCTTTGGCCCCACTGCCTCCTATGTGCTACAGGTTGCAAAACATTTAGGCATAGAGGTATTCGCAATTACCAGAAGTCAAAAAAATAGGGATGCTGCTAAAGAGCTGGGTGCAGACTGGATTGGCACCTACGAAGACAAACCGCCTGCTTTATTGGACGCGGGGATTATCTTTCCTCCGGCAGGCAATCTTGTAGAATTTGCCCTGTCTCAGCTTGATAGCAATGGGCGTTTAGTTTTGGCACCGGTATACATGACGCCGATAGAGATTAAAGACTACAATCACGTATGGCTTGAGCGCTCTATAAAGTCCTTAGCACACATATCCAGAGAGGATGGAAGAGAATTCTTAAAGATTGCGGCTGACATCAAGATTAACACAAAGATAGAAACATTTCCCTTCGAGAAATTAGCGGATATCCTTCCCATGGTGAAACATGGAAAGATAAAAGGAAACGCAGTAATTAAGATTGGTTGATCTTAAAAAGAACCAGCAAGACAAAGTATCTTCTTTTTATTTTTCCTCAATAGTATAAACCTACCTGTACATAAAAAAGTCCGGACACAGACACGAACTAAAACCAGAAATCAGGGATAGGCCCTAAGTTCTAAAAAGGCCTTGGCAAAGAAAATTGCCTGAATGATGGGAGCTTTTATTTAAAATAGTAGTCTAAAATACTTATTCACTTATGCCCATTCTAAGCCTTTACAGGCTTAGCGTTAATTGTTCAGGTTTATCCAAAATTTCCCCAGCTTCAGATTTCATATTTTTGTTTTTACCATCCCTTCTATATATCAACTTCGTTATCTTTCTTCCCTCAAATATGTCTGGAAATAATGGGGGCTGGAGATAGTTACTGTAATCAGCACAATTTCTCCTTCGCTTGCATTTTGCACACACAGCTATACTAACCCTAGGTTTGTTCCTCTTTTGGTTACAGGTGATGTAATCCATGTATTACCTTCCCGATCTCTTTTTATCTCCGTAAGCTCTGTGTATTCGAGTCCGCCTGAGATGGATAAAGGACGGAGCGCAAATAAGAGAACCTCTTAAAAATTCTTAATTAAATCCATCGCATAAGACAGATCCCTTAAGACATAATCAGCCTCTGCTTCTAATAGTGTCTCATAACTATAGGGCCCAGTTGCAACTGCAATTGAAGTTGCGCCAAAGGGCTTTGAGCATTGTACATCCATCGGCGTATCATCTATGACTATACAATCACTGTATAGGATATCAATGTTTTTCACCTTCCTGAACTTTTCAACAGCTATTGGGAGAAGTTTGTTCCTATCTTCATTATCATCACCAAATGCACCAACTGGGAAATAGTCGTTCAGGTCAAATGCGCCCAGCTTTATGCGAGCACCTTGCTCAATATTTCCTGTCAAAAGCCCAAGCCAGTAATCATCAATTCTCTTTAAGGCATTCAAGAGTTCAACAACCCCGGGCTTCATATGCCTTCTCTTATTGTTTATTTCTGTTTTTAAGTTCTTTAAATATGCGGACATAATGGGAGGCATCATCTCATCGCCAGAAGATAATCCATGAATAGACAAGGCCTCTTTCATTATCTGGATGTCTGTCTTCCCGGCCAATGTTATTTGAGCAAAGGCATCCCTGATAGAAAACATCTCATAAAAAGCCTTATTTAGAGACCTAACACTAGCTCCACTAGGGTCGATCAGTGTGCCGTCTATATAAAACAATACGAATTTTTTTATCATTCTATCCAAAACTTCTAACAGAAATTATCATAAAAAATACCTTATTTCTTGGGCTATCACCTTTAAACTGGCTGGTATTATTACAGTTAGTTGGCGAAAAAGACAAGCCAAACAAATTGGAATAGATCTTTTGAAGTAGTTTTCAGTAGCTTGTGCCATTCTTTGATGAATTACATGCACCATATCTTGCAACATTTTTCCCATTTTCTAACAGTTGACCTGATAAATTTTAATTGATATACAGTAACTTCTTTGAATTTTTTTGCATAGGAACAAATAATTTTTCATAATAATGATTCAATTAAATCTTGCATAAAAGTATTAAAAGGGTCTTTAGCAAGTAAAGAGATTTTAATAATTTTTTCCTGAGGAATATAGGAGGGTGATAAGGAGATATGGATGAGAAATGCCTTGAACAATATCAAAATATCTTGAACAGTATCTCCCTGGGCATTTTTACTGTAGATAGGGAGTGGAGAATTACCTTTTTTAATAAGAAGGCCGAGGAGATTGCAGGCCTCAAAGCAATCGATGTTATAGGCCGGTACTGTCATGATGTTTTCCGGGGAGAACTCTGCCCAGATGGATGTTACATAAAGAAGGCCATTGAGTCAGGAAAAGAGTATTCTCAAGGGGATGTTACCATATTAAACAAGGCTAATCAGAGGGTGCCGATTAATATTATCGGATCTGTTTTAACGGATGAAAAAGGAAATCTAATCGGAGGACTTGGCTCGTTTAGGGATAGATCTCTTGAGATCTCTTTAGAAAAGAGGCTAAAGGCATCCTATACCCTTGATGATATGGTAGGAAGGGATGAAAAGATGATGAAAATCTTCGAGATGATCCCCTCTATTGCAGAAAGTCTATGCAATGTATTAATCCTCGGAG
>CAYTDY010000237.1:0-3926 GCA_964436665.1 uncultured Desulfobacteraceae bacterium | reverse complement strand
TTGAAAACTACCTACCAGATGAAGATGCACCATGTGTCCAACGCCTCAAAGAGGCCGGTGGTATCCTGATCGGTAAGACAACCACCCCGGAATTTGGCCACAAAGCCATTACGGACAGCCACCTTTTCGGCATAACTCGCAATCCCTGGAATCTTGATCGTACGCCCGGCGGATCCAGTGGTGGAGCGGCGGCATTAGTTGCGGCCGGTTTAGGTCCTCTGGCAATCGGAACCGATGGTGGTGGTTCCGTTCGAATCCCTGCAAGTTGTTCCGGTATAGTAGGTCTCAAACCAACGCTTGGACGCATTCCCCACCCACAATCTCTCGTGTTACTTGGCCTGATAAAAGGATCAGCCTGACTGGTATTCCGCTAGCAGTCCATAGAGGCAGGTGAGCTTTTTCGAGGATTAAATGTTTAGAAGGGAGGTTATGAGTATGGCAGAACATCAAAAAGTTTTCTGTGATAAGTGTGGCTCTTCTGACTTCGAATATGATAGCTCTTGGAAAGAGTATTCTTGCAAGAACTGTGGTCAGATAGTAGAAGATGATGAAAAAATATCCGTAATTAAAAAGATTCATAAGACCAAAGACGAAGGTCTTGAGAAAGACTTTAACAAGGACGCTTCTCAACTCACACAAGTGCAGGCTGGGGATAAGCAACCCCTAACAGCGCCCCATCCTTCCAGGACACAGGAAAGAGAAGAAGACCCTATGAATGAGAGATTTAAAAGAGCAAGAATAGAAGGAAAGGAAAGCCTACACAACTTGGTGCAATCCTTATCCCTATTAAGCAGCGATAATAAAGCGCTTCAAAATAAGGCTAGAAAAGATCTTGTAGCTGGGGGAAGTACAATGACGGTCCACCTGCTTGGTCGGGCTTTATATGATAAGAATGCCAGTCTTCGTAAGCTGGCAGCAAGCACCCTGCGCAAGATAGAAGAAACAAAGAAGGACATACTCACAGAATTCTTGAAGGGGAAAGAGAAAGATGCTGCGAAGGTAGCAGTGGCGAAAGCAACTTTCTCTAAAATTCAAAGTTTGAAATTGATACTCATTCAGAACTTGGCCGCTGGGGACCGACAGATTCGGAAATTAGCAGGAGAAGCTCTTGAAGAATTACGCGATGAAAAAGCGGTAGAACCACTTATCCATTTACTGAGAGACGGGGACAGGGATATTCGAAAAATTGCAGCAAAAGCCCTGGGCAAAAACATTTCAGAAAAACACCTGGAAAGGCTGACGGCGATGCTAAACGACGAAAGCAACGGAGTCCGATGGTATGCTGGGGTAACACTAATAAAGTTCTACAAAAGGGAGATGAAGGCACTGCAGTTTATTATACCCACCATTATACTCACAGGTTTATTTGCTTATTTTGTGGGTCCGGCCTTAATTGGTAAGCCGGTGGGAGCCCTTGATCTCGGGCAAGTAATTCGGGGAGTGGCCTACCTTATGTGGATTGCCTGTATTATCATGCTGTTTATCTTAGCTAAATATGCATTTCGGATCGCTTGCGTCAAGAAAAAAATAAAGAGCCTTGATACGGTTGAATGATAACCATGATGAAAACCGAAGGGTGCAAGACATAGAGTAGTCAGAGCTACACTCCTGACAAACAAAGATTTGGAGTTCTGGCGATGCATTACTTATCTTTAAGCAGCGCTTAGCAACGGGCTGGAGGGGATGGGAATAAGCTATTTCCTTTTTTTCTTAGCGTTAAAGTCCTATCACTCAGCCCTTCTATCGGTCTCTATGATTTTGGAAGGCCCACAATAAAAGCGTAGTAGTATAATATATGACAAAAAAAGTCCGGAGAGTAAGATATACCCTTGATTACAAGGGAATAAAAAGTCTCCACCAGGAAGAGATTGCGACAATTTTAAGAGGAGCCGATGACTTAATTATGCGGGGTGGCAGGGCCCTGCTTGCAAAAATCTTAAAAGGCTCTCGGGAAAAAAAGGTATTAGAGCTTAATTTAGATAAGTGCTCAGTCTATGGATTCTATAATCATTTAACCATAGAACAAATCTTGGCCAGGATTGATTGGGTTATTCTTGAAGGCTATCTGGATCTGGAATACGATTATCGTTTACCTTTATTAGTCTTCACGGACAAAGGTTGGGAAATTGAAATGGATACCTATTCGGATGAATTGTTACATGGTTTTTATAAAATGCTGGAAAGTGGTGCAGATTATTTCAATATGCGTTATTTAAAGGACAAGAATCGAGAGTTAATCTGGATGTTACTGGATAAGGTCAAGGCTTCGGGAGATAAAAGATACATACCCATATTAGAGTCCTGGGAAAAGAGCGATTATAAAAAAGTTAGGAAACGGATTAGGCAAGTTATCAACTATCTTGATCAGGGGCCAATCTAACTATTCATTCGAGCCGATCTTAGGAGATTCGCTGCCCTCGGTGGCTCACTCTCCAAGTCTCTTTTTGCAAAAATCTCCTTCCACATTACATTCCATTTCTTGAAACATCCTCCCCCATAGTTTCAAGCCGTTCTATCCTTTCAACCGGTGGAGGGTGTGAATAGTTGAACCAGGAAAAAAGTGGATGGGGTACTAAATTTGCCAGGTTTTCAGCATTAAGTTTTATCAGGACATTTTTCATCGGTTTAGCTGTACCCATTAACGTAACAGCAGCATCATCGGCTTCTCTCTCATACCGCCTCGAGATAGCCGATCCTATAGGCCTCATAAAATAGCCGAGGGGGCTTAAAACTACAGGCACAAGAAACAGGCCGACATATCTAATCTGTTCCGTGAAACCGAATGTCTGGTAAATAATGTTCCAATTAATCAATTTTGCTACAATAAACAACCCGATCAAGGAGAGTATCTCCAACAGAATTAGTTGTTTGATAATATGTTTCTTCATCCAATGGCCCGTTTCATGGGCAAGGACTGATAGGATTTCCTCATCAGGATGAGATGCTAAGAGAGTATCAAAGAGGACAATCCTTTTTGTCCTGCCGATTCCTGTGAAATAGGCATTGGTATGTTTGCTCCTTTTGCCAGCATCCATCTGAAACACCCCTTTTACTGCCAGCCCCGCCTTTCCCATCAGTGAAGCTATCTTATTTTCCAGTTCTTTATTGGTAATTGGTTCAAATTTGTTAAACAGAGGAGCAAGCAGCACTGGATATAACCACATAATCAACAACTCAAACAGCGAGATAATTATCCATGCAAAAAACCACCAGGCATTCTTACTGTAGTATACTAATGCCAATAGAAAAAAGATAACAATACCACCCAGAATAAATGATATGGCCATACCCTTAATCCAATCTAAGAACCATAATTTAATCGTTCTGGTATTGAACCCGTACCTATCTTCGATCACAAAGGTACTGTATAGATCAAATGGAATATCAAGCAGATTGGCAATCATTGCAAGAACAGCAAAAAAGATCAGTCCACTGCATATAAAGCCTATGTGCCATACATTGATTATCTCAACCAGCCAGGGTAAAAAACCGGTCAATAAAATCACAAGCAATAACGCCTGATCAAATAATCTCGCAACTATGCCAAATCTTGTGGAATCTGCTGTATAAGCTGCTATTTTGGAAAATTTTTCACGATCCACCGTACCCTGAAAAACCCGGGGGACATTGTTTCCATGATGTTGTAAATGAGAGATATTTATGAGGTTTAGGGCAAGTTGAAATATAGATCGAAAAACAAAGAATGCAAGGAATGCAATGAGCAAGGTATTAAGCTGGATCATGCTTTTTTAGGCCATGTTTTCTGGCAAACTGACTATAGGTTAAGAGTGTTCCTTTTTCCACCGGATTCCCTCTTCACAGAGATCAACGATCTTACATTCCTGATGCCTTGGTCTTCTGGCAATGCAAATGGACCGGCCATGTAGCATAAGGAGGTTCGAAAATAGCCTCCATTTTTCTTTTGG
>CAYTDY010000236.1:0-3957 GCA_964436665.1 uncultured Desulfobacteraceae bacterium | reverse complement strand
ACTGTTCTCTGTCCTTCCATGTTAGCCCTAAAAGGAGCCCACTTGTTTGTGCTAAGGCCTCTGAAACAAGGACCCCGGGCATTATTGGCTTTCCTGGGAAATGGCCGGCGAAAAAAAAGTCATCAGGGGAGAGATCCTTTTCGGCAATGATTTTTTTCCCCACTTCTAATTTTATCACCCTATCCACAAAGAGAAATGGACTGCGGTGAGGGAGTATCTCTTCAATAACTGAAATGTCACATAGCGGATGGTCTGGCATATTCGTTATAACTTAAAAAAGATGATCTTAGGTCGGGGGTCAGCGTCCAAATTGGATTTACTAAGGTAAACACTTAATGGAACTGGCAAATGCTTCAATGTCAAAGCCTTCCTGTTTGGCCTTTAGATTTTGACATTTACCCCGTTAGATAAGAGATTCACATTTTTAGTTTTTGAAAGCTTATACCAACTATCTTTTGCAAAGTTAGCTAGGATTACATAGCCTCCTATATGTTTTTATCGTCTTCAATAATTCCCCTTTGTTGGCTGTATTCATAATTTCAATGTTCCTGTCTATCCAATTAACTGTCCTGGAAATTACCTTACCTGGTCCGACTTCAAGAAATAATCTATTGTTGCTATTGCTTAGTTTTTTAATCAAATCAGTCCATAAAACAGGACCGCTTAACTGGTTGGCCATAATATTTTTTAATTCCCTTTTATTGGGAATATAGTCCAAAGAAAGGTAAGATATGAGAGGTGTTCGAGGGTCACTCAGATTTATATCTTTGATTTCCCTTAAAAAACGAATACCGCTTTGTTTCATGAATCTGGAATGATAGGAAGTAGCTATAGATAAGGTATAAGCGTCTAAAGCTCCCTCTTTAAGAGAAAGTTCCATAGCCCTCCTAATCGAGGATCTGATGCCGGAAATAATAATTTGGCGTGGCGTATTAAGGATAGCAATCTGGGCATCTCCTGCTTGTTGACATATGCTGTCAACTTTTTCAGGCGATAATCCAAAAATGACCGCCATGCTTCCATCTATTTTACCGCCTTCATCAAGAAGGATTTCCCCGGCTTGTCTTACAAGGCAAAGACCATCGGCAAAATCAAAACAGCCCGCTACGTAAGCAGCGGCATAGAAGCCGGAGCTGTAGCCCGTGGCTATATCAGGGAGAACATTATTAACCCTTAATACCTCGGTTAGAATGCAGCTTACCGTGTAAACAGCCAATTGAGCATCCAGATCACTGTTTAGTTCTTTCTCAGGACCTTGGAAACAGAGTTGGCTTAGGGAAAAACCCAGAAGGTGGTCGGCCTTGTCAAATATTTCTCTGGCCTCAGGATAGGTTTGGTATAAATCAAAACCCATACCTACATGCTGTGCACCCTGGCCGGGATATAAAAAGACAACATTATTCCCCGCTTTAATTCTCATAATTTTCTATTCTTATTCTAGACCCTCTATCTTTTCTTCGATATTTTTTATCTTTTTTTCAACATTCGTTCTAAATTCTTCATCACCTTTTTTTATTTCTATAGCTTTTTCATAGACATCTTTAGCTTCAGAAAATAACAGACTTGCCTCATAAGAATCTTCTTCATGTTCTGCTAGTATATAATTCGCATCACCTAAAACGATTAAATAATCGGCATTATTAGGTGAAAGACGTAAAGCTTTCTTGATAGGTCTTCTCGCTCTATAAATCCTGTTGTTAATTAATAGGCTCTTAGCGACTATATAGTAAATCTCAGGACAAACTTGTAATTTGTGGAGTCGCTGCCCTATCTCGTAAGGTTGACGGATAAGTATCTTGTAAGACTCATCCCCTTTTGCTTTCAGGATTGCACATTTTTCCACTTGAGCCTTAGCTAACAAAATATTTATTTTAAAATTGGTAGGTTCAGCATAAGCGGGGCCTGCTAATAATCGAATCACATCATCATACTTCTTTTCCTTAAATAGCGCTTCAGCCTGAGCATATATATCTGATTGAGGGGAAGAATTAGCCGCAATCAATAGAGGCTCCTGTTTGCTAGACCATCTGGTCTCATGTGGATTCTGAGCACCCTGCTTTGAACAAAAGATTGCATAGGCAGATGTCACTAAAAAAATTGAAACGAAAAATAGACAAATAAACATCCAAAAAAATCTTTTCATCTTTATCCTCTTCTATTTATAAAGTTTATAAATCGTCTTCATAATCTTCCAGAAAATCTACGGTAAAAATGCCTGGTGGTAACGGTTCATTGATCGAGGTAAATTCCAACTGTATGGAGGTATAGTCCCCCTTCACTTCCTTGAAATGAATTTCCTCTGGAAGCCAGTGTTTCGGGCTCACCACAACTTCGATCATATCAATATACCTCGCTATGGCCTTCATTTTTGGTATCAATTTCAGATGATAACCATCTGAGTGCGTCTTGGAGACAAGCTGAATTGAGTATCGCTTCTGTAGTTCTTTAATGGAGTGCCTGATGCCGAAGTATTTTTTGAGAATGTTCTCGTTTCCGGTGTATCTTCTTTCGGCCTTCGATAAATCAGGATGATAGATAAATAGCAGGTTATTTTTTAAAAGGACTATCAACGGCGAAGGACTGGTGACTTTCATAAGCATTTTGCCTGTATAATCAAAATAGATCATGCCTTCCGAATGTAATGGTTCTTTAAGCAAATAGGTCTTCTTCGTTTGCACGAACTTTGCGGTAAAGGTTTTTAGGTTTTTTTCTTTCTCTTTGATGTTTTTGATCACCCAGTTTAGTTCCGATTCTGATTGCAGATCTGTTTCAGATGGAAACACTGGGTAAGGATATAGAAATAGGCCTAGGCATAAAGATATCGAAATTATATATTTTGTAAAAAGAGATTTTTTCATTTCAGAGTCTTCAAGGTTTTTTTCCATGCCTGCCGGAAACCGTAATTCTGGATGCTATAGAAAAGGCCACTTCTCCTGAAAGGAAAAAGCCTTTTCACAATGGACCGATATCCGTACAATCTCTTGTAAGCCCAATTGAAACCATCTTGTAATTGTTTCGGGCTCATTTTTTTTGGCCTAAATACAACATGATTCATATCGTACTTTTCCCAGTCGGTATCGATTATCCTGTTCTCTCTTAACAAACCCTCTTGAATTCGCGTCCCAGGAAAAGGGGTCAAGACTGAAAACAAAACCGCTTCAAGATGGGTCTTTTCGATAAAACGCAGCACATCAGAAAATATAGACTGATCATCTTGATCTGCACCAAAAATGAATGAGCCTTGGATGCCAATCCCACAATCATGAATCATTTTAATGGCTTCTTTATAATCATTCACCCGGTTGATTGATTTTCCCATGGCATTTAAAGTTTCCTGAGACAGGGATTCAAACCCGATAAAAAGTCCTTTGCATCCGCTGCTTTGAGCCAAATCCAAAAGTTCGTTGTCCTTAACAATACTCAGAGAGGCCTGGCTGAACCATCTGATATTTAAAGGGATAAGTGCCCTAAAGAGCTCTTTTGCATATGAGGGTTTGCCGACAATATTGTCATCAACAAAGAATACGAACCCTCCTTCCATATAGCCCATCTCATTGATAATATCTTCTATTGGCCTGGAACGGTAAGTCCGGCCATAAAAAGAAGTTACCGAACAAAACTCACAATCAAATGGGCACCCACGAGTTGTATGAATGGTGTTTATAAAAAAATAGGCACGCCTATTTAAAAGATTTCTTTTTGGCATTGGAAGTCGTTCAAGGCTACAGAAATTAGGAGCCTTGTAAAAAGACTTGAGATCACTCCGGTTAAAATCGGACAAAACCTGGGGCCAGATCTCCTCAGCCTCACCCAGGACCACAGCATCAGCATGGGTCTTTGCCTCATCCTTCATCATGGTGGGATGAATGCCACCTAATACAACCGAGACCCCTTTTTCCCTATAAGTGTCTGCAATTTCATATCCTCTTTTGGCCAAAGGCGTCATAATGGAAATGG
>CAYTDY010000235.1:0-3985 GCA_964436665.1 uncultured Desulfobacteraceae bacterium | reverse complement strand
GAAGCCTTGGGCCGGTCGGTAGTGGGATATTTGGGAAGGAAGTTGGGTGGCTATCAGATCAATGGGATTGCAGAACATTTTAATCGTGACCCTGTGGTCATTAGCCAAGGGATAAAAAGATTGGAAAAAAACTTAAAGAGGAAAAAACCTTGCCAATAAGACGATCAAAATGGAGATATCTATCATTCTAAATAGGAGTCGTAATATACTTATTTAATTATGCCCCATTTACTGACAGGTTGGCCATATACTATTTCTTGGGGAAATATTTCACCCCAGCAATATTTTTAAAATCTGAATCCTGAGTCCAGAGTATGGCATTGAATGCCTTTGCTGTTGCCAGAATAATACTGTCTGCCATTGGAAGACCATGTTCCAAACTTAGTTTTGAGGCAGCAATCGCCAGCTGGGCTGTTAGATTCACAACTGTTCCCTTTTGCATGGCAGCGGCCGCTTGAATAGCTTCATTCTCACTGGATTCCCGAAGAACGACCTTAAAGACCTCATAGATTGTTACAGCTGGGACAACAAGTGAAGGCGTATCTTTCAAAGGGGTTAGGAAGTGCTTTGCATTCGGCTCGTCTGCGAAGTATGCAAGCCAACCGGAAGAATCGACGATATTCATATTCTATCTTCCTCTCGTTCGAATTCCGTATTTATGCCTTTGAGGAATCCGCGAAGCTCTGTAATATCTCGTTCAGGGATAAACTCGATCCGTCCGTCATATTCTACAACCTGCATTTTTTGACCAGGGCGAAGATGCAATGCCTCCCTTACTGCCCTGGGTATAACGACCTGATATTTTGGTGATACGGTTACTGTTTGCATGACAAATCCTCCATCGATAATAATTCGTATTACAATATCATGATCGATATGGTTTTGTCAATTTTTTTGATGGCCATAACGGCGGAGATGAGTTGCCCAAAATAGCCACAGCCTATTTAGGGTCAACTCGATCGATTACTTATCTCAGTAAGTCACTATTTATGAAGCTCCCGCTCCACCCTTTCAGCGAGGAACATTTTCATTAGGGATTGATAAGGGACATCTCTTTTATTGGCAATCAGCTTCAATTCCTCAATCATGATTTCAGGAAGTCTGATTGAAATGGTCTTAAGCGTTGGTTTGAGATTGGGCATGATAACTTCCTTTGCTTTAGACCAATCGATATAATCAGTAGAATCATGGGATGCCCAGAACTCCCTTTCTTCATCTTCATTCCTGAACTTAGGTATTCTTTTCTTTTTGACTTCTTTCATAAATCTTCCTCTCTTTCTTATTCATATCTCTTGAAGATATCACACGAATAAGTTCTCCGTCCCATACCAGCATGATGTTATCTCATTTTTATCGTATAAGTATTGGTAACCATTCTTATGCCAAAACCAATGGAATGGTAACAATCCATAATATGGAAAGTATGACATACCCAAAGATGCAAAAATACCATCTCATTGGATTTAACCAGCTATAGATAACTAAAATTGAAGAAATAAGGACGATCAGCCATGCCAACGGATTGAATGCTATTAAATATAGAAAACTCATAGCACTCATAAAAACTCATTGTTTTAATTCTCTTGATGAATAAACAAATGAAAGCATGTAAAATACTATTGTATAATCAGCTAATGACGCAATAATCCCCGGATAGATTATTTTTTTCCTTTTTTCTTTAGAATTTTGAATAGCCATTTTGATATAACCATTGATTATTAGTTAGATTTGCCCTGACAATATGATATTAAGTTACTTTTAGGGCAAATTTGCTTTTGCCCCAATATCAATCTTAATTTATAGTCTAATCTGTATTTTGCAAGAAACTTTAAATTGAAATAAATAACAATAACGGAATCATTTTACTTTAGTTATGTCAACAGGAAAGGGTCGGAGGATATTGGATGAAGTTCGGGATGTGATGCGGCTTCATCACTATTCGATACATACGGGAAGACTATATTGCGGATGGATAAATTAAATACCGTGCTAAAGAAGACAGGTGTTAGGAATAACAATGGTTTATTTTTTATTCACAAGTACCCTTCAATGCCTCGTCTGCCTAAGACTTTCCCAGAGTTCTTTTAAAATAACAATGGATGCACCTTCACCATCTAAGTCAGATTGACCCGAAAACTTTTGACAAGATTCTATAAGTTCATCGTTCCCGTCAGTTAGTTTAAACTCTTTTCTAATTAAAGCCCCCGCAGTGCAATGATAGTGTTTAAGTTCCTTTTCTGACCTGCTTGCAAATATCTCCATGGTTTCTTTATCTAAAATACTTAATAGGAAGTTTACAGCATCCTCAACAGTCTTTGGTGGAGCTTGCATAGTCCTCTGATTTCCTTTCACAACTCGAGCCAAATAATGAGCAGATTAACGCTTTCATGCATAGTTAGAAAATAAAATGCTGATTTCACAATTGAAGTGTACTTGCTATATATGACATCAGGATTCTATCTGATTTTATTATAGTATACAAACACACAATACTGAAATTTTTCGGCGTTTCAAATCCTTATAATGATAGCATAATTGGAAAGTTTTATCTTATTTGCCAGACCTACTATGTATAGGTGATCCATAAGGGTGCAAGATGCAAGCGGATGTAATTTTCCCTTAAACAATTGTCTATTTGTCCCAATTCCTTTTCCTAAAAGGGCGCAAAGACAAAAATTTAAAAAGTGCGCTTGGCATTTTATGGGGTGTCATTTCAAGTGTTTTGACTGCGGCTTCGAATTCTTCACTTTTTTTGAGTTGATCCTCTTTAATCTTTCTATGGATTTTCGCAAAGCTCATTGAATCCCGTATTGCTTTGAGTTTCCCTGCATCCAGAAATACCCCACCACATTTGTAACATTCGTCTATATCCACATCCTTTAATCTCTTGTATTCATGGGACTGCATGGGGATATTACACTTAGGGCATTTAATCGACCTTTGGGATTCCACAGCTACGCGAGGATGCTTTAGAGCCTCTTCAAGTGATTCACCAAATCCTTTATGATCTTCGTCAAGTTTGGGGAGTTGGAGCATATCAAACCACAACCCTTTGCATCCGTCCTTACAGACATCAACTTTTATGCCCCCAAAATCTTCCTCAACCATTTCTTTCCCACATACCGGGCAGTTCACGACGCTCTTCCTTGCCTAAAAGAGAATTCAATATCAACTGATACTGAACTGATAAGAGTGAAGGGGGACATCCTATAAATAATTAAATCTCAATTTGAAGTTGTTTATAGGATGTCTCCCTTTTGTATATAGAAGGCCTGCTTTGACAACTGGGAACTTCAATAAACCAGGGATTGACAAAAGTGCCACAGCTTCCAGCCGTTAGAGTGAAGTAGGTGGTTATGCGCAGACTCATCTGTTGGAATGTAAAATAGCCTTATTTGCCACAGCATTTTTTATACTTTTTCCCGCTTCCACATGGGCAGGGCTCATTGCGTCCAACTTTCTTTTCGGCTATCTTTGGTTTTGGTGGATTCAATAATATTTCTAAATCGGTAATATCCTCTGGCTTACCTGGTTCTAATCCAATTGTATATTTCCAACTGTTTTCTTCAAATATTGATGTTACTTCTTTCAACCTTTCTTCTGTTTGAACATTAACAACAGCGGGTTTCTTTTCAGTACCTAATTTTGCTATCTTTTTACCATTAAAAATTTTTTCCATCTTTTCACCATTAAAAACATTATAGGATTCATCTACCGCATAACGCTGCCATATCGGTGGGATTAAGCTGGAAAGGCTACTGGCGCCTTTCTCGTACACTGGCCACACAAACCGGCATGATCCCGCCCCTTGGCGGGACTAAAGGAACAGGGGTTGGTATCCATAAAAGAATTATGGGTGAACACTTGCCTCTGGAGGGGACCCGCACGAGGGGTGGTGTGGGGAGGGGGAGTTAAACTCCCCCTTACCCGGTTAGGCGGCCTGTTTCTTAAGGGAGATGGTAAGGGGCTTTTGTTCTTTTAGACC
>CAYTDY010000234.1:0-3996 GCA_964436665.1 uncultured Desulfobacteraceae bacterium | reverse complement strand
CCATAAACAACAAGATGGTGCTAAACAGCACCACCTGAAGCTAAATCGTCAATAAAAAGGTATCAGGAATTACCTCTTTTCACGTTGGGGGACATTTCTTTTGTATCTATCATTTACCTAACCTCATGGTATAATTACGTAAAACAATATAAGATTAACTAGTATAAGAATGCACATTGATACAATCCGCGTAAATAATGTTCCTCCTGTAAAATACTTCAATATCAGTGGGTTATCCAATGTTGTTGTCATCGCAGGCCGTAATGGAGTTGGTAAAACACGTCTGATACAACACTTAGTTAATCACTGTCAGAACCCTACCAATAATCAAAATATTCAAATAGTTGCACATGCTACATGTAAAACTGAACTTGAAGCTTGGGAGAAACCTCAAATTGATACTAACGATGTTCAGGATGCCAAACTTCTTCAAGATATACTTCAGGCAAATCGTCTTCGGAGAAACTGGAAAAGCAGCGTTGTTAATATAGAAAGCGACAGGTCGATTAGAAAGATTGACCCATACAGATTTAGCTTTGATATTGTTGACCCTTATGAAGAGTCAGTGAGCTGGAATCTCACATTCGGTGGTTTTCAAAGCAGATATCAAGATACCCTTCATGCAATATTCCGTAAAGTCCAAGCTCATAGAGATAAGATATCTTCTAAGGCCGAAAGGCTTATGCGCCAAGGTGAAGAAATCATGCAACTGGACTTTTCTGACCCTTTAGAACCTTTCAAGGATGCATTTCGAAAGTTAGTAGCACCTAAAGAATTGCTTGACGCAGATTTAAAAGTTCAGCAGCTAAAATACGCACTCGAAGGCCAAGAATTCCCTCTAACAACGTTGAGCTCAGGTGAGAGCGAAGTTACCAATATTGTTTTTGACTTTATCCTTAGAAGTCCCAGAGATTGTATAGTTATATTCGATGAACCAGAACTCCACTTGCACCCAGAACTCAGCTACAAACTTATACAAACACTAACGGGGCTAGGGGAGAATAATCAGTTCATTTTCTGCACTCATTCCCCAGATATTATAACTGCCTCTCTAGAACATTCAGTTGTTTTCATTGGGCCTCCAATTTCCGAGGGACAAAATCAAGCTATACCGGTTAGTGAAGATGATGAAACAAATCAGGCATTAAAGCTTCTGGGACAGTCTGTTGGAATCATTGCTTTGGGTAAAAAGATAGTATTAATAGAGGGAGTATATGCTAGCTTGGATAAGCAGACATATGGAGCAATATTGGGAGATAGCTTTACTGACTTAGTACTTGTACCTAGTGGTGGTAAAGGTCTTATACGTTCGTTTTCGACACTAGTAGAAGAAGTTTTAAATAAGTCGATTTGGGGAGTTGAATTCTTCATGGTTTGCGATGGTGATACAATACCCCTATCACAGAATAAGAGTGCTCTCACGCAGTCGAGTAAAAATCGATTGAGTGTGCTAGATAGATATCATCTAGAAAATTATTTCTTGGAAGAAGATATCTTGGCGCGTGTTTTTTCTCCTCTTGAACCTGATGGCTCTTGGTTAAGAAATCCAGCTTCTATAAGAAACACTCTTAAAGATATTGCCAAGGAAATGATATCCCATACAGTAGCATTATATGCTTCTGCTCATTTCCGCGAGGAAGTGGGCAATATAAGCCTCATGCCCAAGGATTGTAATGGAAAGTCCAATGAACAGCTTAAGGAGATTATATGTAGTAGGGCAACCACTGAAAAAACTCGAGTAGAGCAAATAATTGATAGTGAGAATATATCCAAGTTCATCGATGATACAATGGAGTTAATTAAAGATAGTATCGAAAAAGATACTGACGAGTGGAAAAGGTTGATCCCTGGTAAAAGTATACTGAATATTTTTTCGCACAAAGCAGGCATGCGAGTTGGTAGGCTAAAGCGAGCTTACATAGCTGAAGCTCTGAAATCAGACGCTAACCCTTTCACTGATATAATCCATATATTTGAACGATTTAATGAGTTATAGTATTTATCTCATTACTTTTTGCTAACAAACTTTTCACCAGATGAGGTAATCTTAAACTATTTCCCGTTGAAATAGTCAATGATTCGCTGGACTTCAGACATTGTAGTCTCGGTCTCAGCCCATACAGTTTCTATGGTAGCAATTATTTCCAATTATTGACAAAACTCCTAATTATAGCTAACATACTACTGTAGTAACATTTGGAGGGAGATTATGGCTAGAAAAGACAGAAGTGATATGAAAGTAGGCACATTTGAGAAGAAGCACGGTTTGCCTCCAGGAACGCTCAGAAACAAGGGGGGTAGAGACATCAGGTCTGATGCTAGATTGAAATCCGTCAGAAAAACAGATAAGAAATGACCAATAAGTAAGAGTAAATTCGATTGCCTATTCCTTACCGTATAACAGCTTTGGCGAACCTTCTTTAAATCTTTCAACGACATTCCGCAAATTTTACTCGAGGATAATCATGGAAAAGCCCGAAAATCCTAGAAAATATATTATATGGTGGAATAACAACTTTGAACCCAAGATTGACTTATCAGCTACGACCTTATATAGAGACGTGTCTGCATTTGTAATGTATGATTTTATACATTCTGATGCTTTCACAACACTGATTCATCAACTACACAATTATGACGCAGAATATAGACGGAGCTTTGGCTATGACCTTCTTATGAAGAAACCAGAAGAAATCAAGCTAGAACCTAAAGAATGGGATAAATTCATATTGAAGGTTTGGAGGAAGAATGTAGTCCAAAACGTCAATTGGCACACGGACAATTGGGATAAAGAGAAGTGTAAGCCAAATGGAGGCTGGGTCACTCCAGATAACTGGTACGATAGAATACATGACATCGTCAGAACCAGAATAGTAGTTAAGTATTTCGATGGTGTAAAGTTTCTACTTGATAGAATGTATAATCACTTTGTGGATTATAGATGTTTATGTGATCCAGACTGGGAAGCACGGGAAGAGGGATATTACGCGGCACATCTAAACATAATACGCGACTACTCAATACCAGTTGGAATAAAAATGCGGGAAAAGAAAGTAAGCGTTGAAATCCAGATCACCACACAAATTAAAGATGTAATTACTGAACTTACCCATAAGTATTATGAGCGAAAAAGGGAAACTTTAGAACTCCCCGACATGAAATGGCAGTGGGACTATAGGTGCGACGAATTTGCACCCAATTATCTCGGTCATATGTTGCATTATATTGAGGGTGCAGTAATGCAAATAAGAGAAAAGGAGAAGCTTAATGACAGAAAGTAATGCATTACGCTGGGGTAGCATTGAGAAGTATCTCGGATCTATTGGAATGCGTTCTGATGTTGATATTCAAATAACTAAAGGAATATTCTCCCAAGCAAACTTCCTTTGCCCTGAAGAACTCAAAGACATATTCGTTTCCAACTATAACCAAAAAGATGATAAAGAGGAATTTAAAGACATATGGTTTTTCTCTGATAATTACTTGGTTGAAGCTCTTAACTTCAACAAAACGGAATCGCCGAAATTAGAGATGGCTATCCTCAGTAAGAATATTCAATCTGTTGAGGTAGAGACTAAAGATTTCGATTTATCTGAAAAAGCAAAAGATAATTCTAGGCTACGCATCATATTTTACACATTCTCTGATTGGGTGTGTGACCAAGTGGCTTTCGGCAATAACTGTGAGAACCTAATAAATATCTACAAGAAATACGTTAAGCCCAATATAGTCAGATTACAATCACGTTTAGCATAGAATATCCAGCATTTACCACATATTAATGAATTTTGTGCTGATTTATAGAATTTGCTAACATTTTTGCTAACGAACTTTTTACCACCATAAATGATAAGGTGGCACTAAACAGTACCACCTGAAGCTAAATCGCTAATAAAAAGGTATCAGGAATTACTTCTTTTCACGTTCAGGGACATATCTTCTGTATCTCTTAATCAGCCGGTTCTGGGTTCAAGTCCCAGGCGGCTCACCAGGAAT
>CAYTDY010000233.1:0-3997 GCA_964436665.1 uncultured Desulfobacteraceae bacterium | reverse complement strand
CCATTGATTCTGTTGGGTATTGTCTCCTGGCCCTGCCCACAAAGGCATCCCTCATGTATGAGGTGATGGCGAAGTTGATCAACGCCCGGTACGACACAGATCTCAAGGCAGAAGACGTAATGAACATCGGCATCAATACCATCAAACAAGAACTGGCCTTTAACCGTTCAGCAGGCTGGACAGAGGTCCAAAACCGATTGCCTGAGTTTCTAAGGAGGGAAAAGCTCCCCCCACATAATGAGGTCTTTGATATACCGCAGGATGAAATAGACGCTGTCTTTTAAAAAGTGTAATACCTGAGACTTGATCGTACAATTTCCAGAGAGGGACTTTGAGGTCGGCTACCAACCTTTTTTGGGGCTCTTCGACCCCCTGCCTTGAATGAAGTGCGATTGAAATATGCAATAGATAGGCGCTATGTGAAATTGATGATTTCCGTTGGAGATAATCAGAAACAACTGGTGTCCAAGTCTTGAAGATCAAGGTGTGATTAAAAATATGTCCGGTCATATGTAGATGCCGTCGGCTGAATGTCAGGTCGGGTTCCGGTCAACACAAATAAGATGTCGGTTGGTTGTCGTAAGTTGTTCGTCAACTACAAAGAAAAGATGGGTGCGTGGCTCGGCTCATATGAGCATAATGGCAACAACAAACTACTGACAACTGGCTACGGACATTGCTAATCTTACAGGGCCTTTCCACAGTAAGGGCAGAAGGTAAAATTCGGATCCATGTGTCTCCCGCAGTGAGGGCACCTTTTTTCGCCTAATGCTTGCTTAGCATCCATTCTATAACCCTGTTCATCTAACATGGTCTTACAGTTCTCACAGATCAAAAATGGGGCCCCTTTCTTGACAGGAAAAAGGGGGATAAAGAATAGGCTCAAATAATGATCGACCCTTTTAAGATAGGCCTCGACATGGCCACACCTCGAACAGGATCTTGGTTGCTTATCAACAAGAACAGTCTTGGGTTGAATCCCTCCAATGAAGAAAAACATCAATCCTTTCCTTTTTATCCCCTGAAGATAGGCTTCAATGCTCTAATATTACCATTTCTATTAAAGGGTTTAAGAAGAAACTCGCAACTAAGTAGTGTGCATGGTCAGGCAATACTACTTAAATATCAAAATTTTGCTGATTTATGAGACAAAGAGGTCGCTCTTTTCCCAATCCCTGCGCTCTTCCTGAAAGGATTTCAGAAAGCAGCGCCCTTTTTTGTTTCGAAGATCATAAATACTGTGCCTCAAAATCGTTACCGGTATACCCCCTTTTAAGTTAACTGTGATATCATACCTGCTGAAACCGGAAATAATGCCCCTGATAAACTCAC
Source organism: uncultured Desulfobacteraceae bacterium (assembly GCA_964436665.1). GTDB lineage: Bacteria > Desulfobacterota > DSM-4660 > Desulfatiglandales > B25-G16 > CAYTDY01. Next base: position 2,665 of record CAYTDY010000233.1, on the reverse strand, counting down.
CCTCAAGTAGGGTAAAAAGGACGAGCTGCTTTTCTTTCATGAGTGGAAAAAGTGACTTGTTTTTGACAAAATACCTTCGATGAGGGGAGAGAATGGGGCCCATTCCAAGCGCCTTGACTTTCTTATCCATTTTTATAAGCGGCCTGACTGAATCGGTTAGGTCTGCCGGGTAAAGGAGCTTGACCTGAATCTTTGGAAGGTCTTCTTGCCCTTGGCCTTCAATGTCAACCTTCAGGTCATAAGTCAGGTTCTCTAAAACCCTGGCCTTGATAAAGCGATCGCCATGGAGGTGAAATGCCCAAGGTTGTTTGGAATCCAAGGCCTGATCAAAGAATGAATTATTATACCCTTCATCCAAATATTCCTTAAGTCCTGCTAGGTATCCCATTTAAAAAACTCCACAAAAAATACCTTTAAAATAACTCCAGTTGCCTTTCTTTTCTAATTACTTTTTCTTTCTTTTTAAGAACACGATTGACTTCCCTTGTTTTGCCAAGCTTTTTCCATATTTTGATTGCTTTATCAAATTCCTTCATTCTTTCATAGACGCTTGCTATCCCTTGCTCATCACTAACCTTCTGGTAGCAGCGAATGGCATCCTGGTAAACCTTCCCTTCACGATAATCTTTTCCAGCAGATCCATAATCACCTGAATCCTCATAAATCTGTGCTGAGAGCCTGTAATTATTATATCGTCTGCATATTCGGGCTGCGTCTTCTATCTCATTCCTCTCAATCAGATAATTCACTGCCTTTATATAGTGTTGTTTGCTTTCGACAAACAGCTTATAGTTCCATTCTGTGATATGTAGTTTTTCTATTATGTTTTCATATTTGGCAGTATTGCGCTGGAAAAAATAGCACGCAAAAAGGGCTTCGTCTTCTTCTTGCTTGGCCTTTGGTTTTATGGCCTTCATGAAGGATTTGAAGGTCTCTGGCATGGCATCTTTTCTGTAGATTCTGGATCTAAGCAATTCTAATATAGAATTATAATGCTTGGCCTCCAGGACAAGTTCCAATAAAGGCTCGGGGTAATCATCATCAAAGAAAAAATGGGAAAAAGAAGAGAGGAATTGATTTATTTGATCCAGTGTCTCCCTGTCCCTGTGTTTCTTCAAGAGGTTACTTAAAAGCCTTGTAATAACATCCAGACCTCCCTGGTATTTTCCAAACCAGCCCCAACTGGCATCATATTTTGAGATGAGAGAGCCCATAAAATCGGGAGAAACTTCTATATCCTTTTTGCTATCTAGATACTTGATTGCAGAATCAGCCATGCCGTAATCCAAGAAATAGGTAAGGGCTTCCTCATCCCTATCAAGCTTCAGGTATGAATCATAGATTCGGCCAGGATAACCAATCGCCTTATACCTTGCTATAGCCTTGTCATATGAACCGCCATTAAACAAGGATTCTGCTTCCTTGAATAATCTATCTGTCTGTTTCCTATTATATCCTCCATATGAATCTATATATTGCTCGAAAGTTTTTGTAACCATATCCCATTTATCTGTTCTATTGCTCTTTTCATATTCCAGTGCGGCCTCGTAATAATCTTTGATCTTGATACAGCACTCAGCTGCTCTTTCGTTATTCTTAATTGTCCTGAACTCCTCAAGAGCAATCTTGTAATGCCTTTTTTCAAAGAAAATGGGTGCAGAATGTTCATACATAGATAGCGCTGAAAAGCGGATAGCTGACTTTATTTTTGATCGTTTTGTAGCATATTTTTCTGCCTCTTCTGTTAGCATCTTTCTGTTCTCATGAGAAATCTGTGCGAAATCCCTGAAATAGCTAATTGCCTTATCTATCTCTTTGTCCTTTTCGCAGAGAAGGGCAGCGTTATAGTAGTCCTCAAGCTTTATATAGCACGAGAAAAGTCTGTCTTTGTTTTTCAATTTCTTATAGAGCTGCGCTGCATCACGTATATTTCCTGATCTAAAAAACAGATCCGCTGCCTTATCAAGCTGCTTTAATTTTTTGTGGCAGGATGCGGCTAACTCATAATTATGTGCCCTTTCAAAGGCCTCTGCAGCTCTTTTATATTGCTTCTTGGAATAGTAGTACTCTGCAATCTTTAGATCATTACCGGCCTTCTTCCAGTTTTCCAGCGCTCTTTCAGCATCATTGAGTTTCAACCACTCCTTTGCTGCCTTGTTATATTCTCCATCCTGTTCATGCAATCTAATCCTGCAAATCCTTATGCGATTCTTATTTTTCAGTTTTTCCCATAAGGTGAGTGCGCGGTCAAAAATACCTGCATCTTCGTAGTATTCTGCAGCCTTCTGGAGATAATCATGCTTTTCGAAAAGCTCTGCCGCAGCTTTGAACTGCTTTTTTTCCGCAAAGATATAGGCCCTGGCAATCTCTGCCCTGGCAAGGTTTCCTGCATTCTTGTAGCATTCTGCTGCTGCTGGATAATACTCCCGCTGGAAAAAGTAATCTCCCTGTTGCTGCCATTCCTCAGGTGTAGAAACCCTTTGCCAAATCTCAGAGAGGACATCTTCTTCCCTGGTCCTGTACAACAGGTTATGAAATATATCCACATCCCATATATCATATGATGAGTCAAAGAGTATAAGGGTGTTCCGGGCTCTGGTGATTGCCACATAAAGAAGGTTTATCTCGTGTTTTATGTGCGGGTAATGGCTCTGGTCAAAGTAAT
>CAYTDY010000232.1:0-4013 GCA_964436665.1 uncultured Desulfobacteraceae bacterium | reverse complement strand
GCACATTTATCTAAATCAATATAATATGCTGTTAATTTCCTGCACATCATGGCAGGGCAGCGTTTTTCCCTGATATGCGCTTCGTATTCATCTCTAAAATACTTAATGGTTGTTAAAATCGGATTAGGTGCTGTTTTTCCTAATCCACAAAGAGAGCCTTCCTTTATGTCTATACTCAGGCTCTTTAACAATTCGATATCATCATCCCGGCCTTCTCCTTTTGTAAGCCTATCTAAGATGTCAAGAAGGTGTTTGGTCCCTATTCTGCAGAATGTACATTTCCCACATGACTCCGCTTGTGTAAAATCAAGAAAATACCTGGCGACATCTACCATGCAGGTATCTTCATCCATAACCACCATACCGCCAGACCCCATCATTGCTCCAGCTTGTGTTAGAGAATCGAAATCAATGGGGGTATCAAGAAAATCTTCTGGTAGGCATCCTCCAGAAGGGCCGCCAATCTGAACTGCCTTAAATTTCTTTTGATCTGGAATACCTCCACAGGTGTCGAAGATAAGGTTTCTGAGGGTAACACCCATGGGAATTTCCACTAAGCCAGCATGGACAATGTTTCCCACCACAGAGAATATTGCTGTCCCAGGGCTTTCATCTGTACCAATTTCTCTATACCACTTAGCCCCATTCTCTAATATGGGTGGTATAGATCCAAAAGTTTTAACATTGTTTATTAGTGTAGGTTTTCCCCATAAACCTTTTTGTGCAGGGTAGGGTGGCCTAAGTTGAGGCATACCTCTATTTCCTTCAATTGACTGTATGAGGGCTGTTTCTTCTCCACATACAAAGGCCCCTGAACCCTGAAATACTTCTATGTCTAAATTAAAGTTTGTATCTAGAATCCTTTTCCCTAAGAGCCCTATCTCGTTTGCCTGCTCAATTGCCTTTTTAGTCATTTTCACTGCAAGGGGATATTCTGCCCTAATATAAACAATTGCCATTTTAGCTCCCACTGTATAAGCACTGACGGCTATACCCTCGATAACCTGATGAGGATTACTTTCAAGTATAGTCCTATCCATATAGGCGCCAGGGTCTCCTTCATCTGCATTACATATAATGATTTTATCTTTTTCTTTTATATCTCGTACGAATTGCCACTTTATGCCAGTTAAGAAACCTGCACCTCCTCTGCCTCTAAGACGTGACTCCTGAAGCTCATTTATGATTTTCTCTGGTTCTAATGCGAGTGCCTTAATAAGGGCCGAATATCCTCCCTTTGCAATGTACTGATAGATATCCTCTGGGTCAATTAACCCGCTGTTGGCCATAACCAACCTTTTTTCCTGATTAAACCGCGGGAATTCCATAACCGAAGGTATTAATTCATTTTCTTCCATGGCACCTAATATATGCTCAAAAACCGGGTCACCTTCTTCTAAAAGTGCTTTTACTAGCAGTTTTGCCTTTCCAGGTGTTACATTATGGTAAAGGATAGGCGGAAATCCGGGATTCTCAATTATGACAAGTGGTTCGGCATAGCAATGTCCCAGACAGCCCACAGGAATAATATTGGCATTGATTTTTCTCTCGGTTAGGGCCTCTTCAAATGCGGCTTTCACCTCCATTGCACCTGATGCCAGCCCACATGTAGCCATACCAATGAAGATATTTTGACTATTATCTTTCTTAATCTCCTTGAATCGTCTTTCTGCCTCCACCTTTATGGGGGCAAATACGTCATTTAATTTTTCTTTACTGTTTTGATTCACTTTTCAGCTTTTCTCTTTTTTCTCGTTCTTTTTCTATCTCAAAACCCAGGATAATTCCCTCTACCTTGCTTGGGGCCATATGCCCATAAACTGTATCATCAATTATGGCAACAGGTGCTAGGGCACAGCAACCTACGCAGGCTACCCTATCTATACTAAATTCTCTGTCCGGCGTGGTTTCACCAGCCTTGATTTCAAGCTTGCGCTCAAAATGTTCTAGAATTATATCACCACCCCTAATGTGGCAGGCTGTTCCCAGGCAGGCCTTAATTTGGTGTTTACCTGGGGGATAAAATCTGAACTGATTATAAAATGTTGCCACTCCATAAACATCACAGCTAGACATTTTAAGGTATTTAGCCACCATTTGTAAGGCTAAGGGAGAGAGATAGTGATGTTTTTCCTGAATCTTTTGTAAGATAGATATAAGGCTGCCTCTTTCTTTTTCGAAAGCCGTAAGCATTGAGACGATATCATGCAACATTTCCTTTTCTTCAATTTTAGCTGCATCATTCATAGATATCTCTAATTGATTTAAACAAATTATTCTATTTTAAAAGTTTTTTAGAGGTCAAGGGCAAATATGGGGATATATGAGGATTGTAACTTTATCTGTCTTCCAACCAGACCAAAACCTTCTTTAAATCATCCTTTAATTTTCTCATGGACAGTCCCCTATGGCTCACCTTACTTTTTTCTTCAACTGAAAGCTGTGCAAATGTCTTATTAAGGGGTGGATAATAAAAAAGGGGATCATATCCAAAGCCATTTGACCCTACAGGCTCATTTAAGATTATCCCAGAGCAACTTCCAGTATAAGTCAAAACCTGCCCGGATGGTTTGGCTATGGCAATAGCACAAATAAAGGTGGCATTTCTATTTTCTGTCCCTCTCATTTCCTCAAGAAGCTTACGGTTTTTTTGATAATCGTTGGCTGATTCTCCAGCATACCGCGCTGAAAGAACACCTGGTGCACCATTTAAGGCCTCCACTACGAGGCCGGAGTCATCTGCTAGGGCAGGAACACCAAGCATTCTTGATGCAAATTGGGCCTTTCTTGTGGCAATTTCTTCAAATGTATTCCCTTCTTCTTCGAATTCAGGAATCCTTTTAAATTCAGAAAGTCCTTTAATCTCTATAGGAAATCTCTTGAAAAATAGTTCATACTCTCTCTTTTTACCTTTATTATGGGTTGCCAGAACTAAAAGTATTTTTGACATAAACCATTGCCTCTTAAATTGAGAAAAATATATACTCAAAATATCGCACTTGATTATTTATTGAAAGCCTTTTATATAATGTCTCAATATTTAGTACATTACTTTGATTTCATAAAAGGTTTTTATGAATGAAGAAAAGATATTTATCATTGGAGATGTCCATGGTTGTTTAGACATGCTAAAAAGGCTTATTGATAATATAGAATGGAATCCATCCAATGATCGGCTCATTTTTATTGGAGACTATATTGACAGAGGGGAAGACGCTAAAGGTGTTGTGGACTTTGTTTTAAAATTAAAAGAGGATTCGCCCTTAGTCCAATGTCTTATAGGAAACCATGAGCAGATGTTTCTTGATTATTTATCAGGCGTTGATTCTCAGAGCTCTATATTAAACGGAGGCCTATCTACTCTTAGAAGCTATAAAGAAGTGAGGCTAAGGGATGATGATCCACTTATTCCCTCTACTCATCTTGATTTTTTTTCTTCACTTTTATCTATGATAGAGCTTGAGCAATATTATATTGTCCACGCTGGTTTTCGCCCTAATATTAGGGTTGGGGATCAGGATTTTATTGATATGATATGGATTAGAGACGAATTTATCTATTCTGATTATGATTTTGGTAAGGTGGTTATCTTTGGACATTCCCCATTTAATAGCCCTATGATTATGAAAAATAAGATAGGTATAGATACCGGAGCCGTTTTTGGAAATTGTTTAACCTGTCTGGAGCTTCCAGAAAAAAGATTTCATTCGGTTAGACCCAAATAAAACATTTTTTTCTAACCTAAAGATGAGAGGTCACTCTTTTTCTTTAAGCTCTAAGCTAAGGTTTACACCTCTTTTATCTATACTCTGGTAAAAGTTCATAATAATCAGCCGATTTATATCAGCGAACATTATCTATCTTAATTTCAAATTAAAAAAAGGGAGAAGCACGGAGGTTCATGTAGAGTTGATGATTGAAGGGGAGGGGTATTCCCTCCCCATCGGGAGCTTTACAATTAAAACTCTATCGCCAATCTTAAAAAGGCCTCATTCAACTTATCGTCCACTCCA
>CAYTDY010000231.1:0-4016 GCA_964436665.1 uncultured Desulfobacteraceae bacterium | reverse complement strand
CAGGCAAAAGTAGAAAGCCTGACCCTCGTAACCCATGATCTCCGTCTGAAAAAATACAAAATTTCCCTTATCATGAATATCAGGGGTCAAACTTCGACTAAGACCTGATCATCTCTTACTCATGTTATTTCATCAAGGGTTCCGTGAATCTAGTGAATCTGGGGTCACATCTTCATAAGTCATTTATTTAATAGGTGTAAAAGGGAACGTTGGTTCTAAAACAACTTAAAAGTAGACGTTGATATGAATTTGCGGCTCAAACTTTATTCTTGACACAATCACCTCCACACCAAAGAATTCAGTCCAGTCCGCCAGAAACATGGCGGACAAACCCTCCACAAACACGGCGGGCAAGCCCTCCATAATGACGGCAGATAAACCCTCCAAAATTACGGCGGACAGGCCCGCCATAAAGACGGCGGATAAACCCTCGACCTATTGACTATTGCCCTGAAAACTGATTCTAATAAACCAATGCACCAGGGAATTCTGGCGTAAAGCGTGACGTCCTTCGATAATTCAATACCTCACACCTTTGGTATCATCAAAACTTGTGATATCTTGCCAGGGCCATATTCCATGAAAATACAGCCACATTGCCGATATAGTTTAGCTATGTCAGGATTTCAGGGAAATGCTCTTTGAAAACTGAATATTGCAATGTTGCAGTCTTTACCTGTGGTTACCCAGATTTTCAAGTATCTGTCATATACCTCTATGTAAAGAATTAAACGATTGACCTGATTAAGAAGGGATTGCTACGTTATGAGCAACGCCTTATGGAGGTCATATTGTAGGGATTGAAGAATTGACCTGATTACGAAGGGATTGCGACAAACAACCTAACTGGATGTTAATCTCTAGGTTACCATACAAACTATTAAATTATATATTTTGTATGGTAATTATAGAAACCAGCTAATCATTGGGGATATATCATGACAGTAATAAAAGGAGTGCTTCGTGAGGAACTCGAAAATTCTCTTCGGATGAAAAAGGATTACGAAAGGGAATTGGCAAAATTGCCCAAAGGCACTCTTATAAAGAAAAGAATCAAAGGACATGAATATTATTATCTTTTACTGAGAGAAGAAGGGGTAGTAAAATTTATATATAAAGGCAAAATGGTTTCCGAAAAGGAAATAAAACGTTACAAAGAAGCTAAAGAATATAGAGCCAAGTATAGAAAATCTCTGTCCCAAATAAAAAAGCAGATAAAGTTTCTGAGGAGCGCTCTGCGTGGAAAAGAACCAATATGATCTATGCATTGAAATTTTACGTAGGTTAAACAAGGCTGGAGTCTTAAAGGATCTCATTATTATTGGCAGCAGGTATAGTCTATTTTATATCCAATCTCCCAGAGGTGATTTCTTAGCTCATCACCATATTCAGTCAAGAACTTCTCCCTATGTCCATGCATAAAGGATTGCACTATAGAGATGGGATGGGGGTCATTCTGAAGCTCTGCTTTTTTTGAGTCTCTCGGCATAGAAAAATAAAGGGCTTGATCATGGTTTTGGATTAAGCCCTTTTTTAGTACTTTTTTAATACCTTTAAAGTAACTTGCATATTTTAGTGACACTTAACCGTGTGTTAATTAAAATTTGTTTTTGACATTTTTCTCATCATATTCTAATCTTCCTTAACTAACAAATCTAGAATTCTTGACCTTAGGAAACAATTTATCCGGAGGTAGTTTAATGAAAAGATATATCTTCATTTTAATTTTAGGGATTTGTTTGCTCTTTGCCATGACTGCTTTCAATCTAGCATATGCACAAAAAGTAGTTCAGGCTCAGGGAACGGCGACAATACACAAGGATTTTGTTGATATTGCCAGAGATAGAGCTATTTCAGATGCACAAAGGCTGGTTGTAGAACAGGCAGTAGGTGTAATGATTAACAATGAGACACTTGTAGAAAATTATCAGGTTATCTCTGATACGATTCTGTCCAGATCAAAGGGGTATATTCAGTCTTATGAGGTTATTTCTGAAAAAAGGGAAGGTGATATTTATAAAGTAACTATCCAGGCAAATGTTAGTGCAGGACAGCTCAAAAACGACCTTGAGGCTATTCATATGATTATAGCCAGGAAAGCAAAACCTCGACTGATGATACTTTTTGGCGCAAGGGCACAGAAGGATTTTATAGCTGAGGCCAAGATGGTAAAATATTTTTTATCAAAAGGTTTTAAATTAGTTGATTCAGATACTGTCAGGAAAAATTTAAGGCATGAGAGTGTTAAGGGTTTGGAGGCTGATCCTCAGGCTGCTGCTAAGATTGGCCACCGTTTTGGGGCAGAGGTTATAGTTTTGTGTAGCGTGGAGACTAGCAGCAATCCTTTTAAAGTTGGTGATATTGAAATGTATTCCAACAGCGCAACAGTATCTGCAAAGGTAATCAATGTTGGCACCAGCAATATTATAACCACTGGGAGTGAAGCAAAACGTTTACCTGGTATTAAAGGTTTAATACAGCCTTGTACAGAGAAGGCCAGTGAAATGCTGGCCAGCAAATTAATGGATGATATTTTAAAGAAATGGTCATCTGAATTAACAAATGTGGTTGAAGTAATACTTCTTGCATCAGGATTCCAATCATATGATGAGTTAAATTCTTTCAAAAGTCTCCTTACCAATGAAGTTAGGGGAATAAAGGAGATAAGGCAAAGATCGTATGCACAGGGAAGGGTAGAACTGGAAATAGAACTTAAGGGAGATACACAGAGTTTAGCCAATGACCTGACAAAGCTCGATTTAAACGGCAGGACCATTGAGATATCTGAGATGACTCAGAATAGGGTGGAGATTAAGCTATCACCATAGTAGTTTCTTGAGTTTTACGAAAACACTAATATTATAGGGGAGTTTCCGATCATAGAAAAGGGGGATAATATGAAAAATAAAAGATTGGTTCTGGCTGTGTTTATATCCTTATTCTTTGTTTTAGGATGTGTTGCAGGCCAGGAAAGTTTTAAGCAGGGTCAGGATTTAAGTAAACAGGGCCGCTTGACTGAGGCTATAGGATTTTATGAGAAGGCCCTTAAAGAAAACCCAAATCATAAGGAAGCTTTGCAGGCCTTAACCAAGGCCAAACAGGATTTGGCCCAGATTCACTACAAAAAAGTTAAGGAATCTCTGGCAGCCAACCCGGACCCAGGCTTCACAGAACTGAGCCAGATAGTTAAGGCAATAGATCGTGCTCGTACTTTAGATCCGGAAAATAAGGCTATAACAGACCTATTTAATGACCTTAACAAGAGAAAAGATGATCTTTTAGCCAATATCAAGTCCCTGTATAGTCAGGCTGAGTCCAATCTGGCTAATGAAGGGTGGATGGATGCAATCCAGAAATTAAGAAGAGTCAACAAGCTTTTTCCCGGATATGAAGACACAGGGGATAAACTGGCCAAGGCAGAAGAGAAGGCTGCTAAAATCTTTTATAAACAAGGGGTAAAACTGAGCAAAATGGAGGACTGGAGGATGGCAATCCAGGCCTTCAAGGCTGTTATTGATATTAATCCAGATTATTATGATATACAGCAACTTTATAAGACTGCTAAGGCCAATAATAATGCAGACTACTTCATTAATAAGGGGGAAGAGTCGATAAGGTCAAGGAACTGGGAAAGAGCAATTTTTCTATATGAAAAGGCACTGGAATATGAGCCTAATAATGAGCAGCTTATAAACAGGCTCGAGGCGTTGAAGCTTAAAGGGGGAGAGGCCCACTTTGATAAGGCAATGAAATTTTCTTCCCAGAGGAAACTCAATCAAGCAGTAGAGGAATTGCTCGCAGCTTTAAAATATTCCCCTTCTCTTATTGATGGCCGTTTTTATAAGGAATTTCTAAAGAGCTTATGTCAAAAACTTGATCAAAGGAGTGATGTTTATATCGAACTGAAAAAGTGGGGCAATGCACTTGTATGGCTACAGAAACTGGAAAGTATTGATCCTGACTACAAGGGGATCTTTCATAAACTTCAAATGGTAAAGGACAAGATTAAAAACAGG
>CAYTDY010000230.1:0-4029 GCA_964436665.1 uncultured Desulfobacteraceae bacterium | reverse complement strand
CTACTGGTGATATCATACTGCTCGGTTGCAAGACAGAGGAGCTGGAACCAACCTTTTATGATTTGACACATGAATTGGATACGGATTTAGGCGGTTCAGGATCTGTCCTGAGGACGCCATCTTGTTGTGTTGGTAAGGCAAGGTGCGAATTCTCCTGTTTGGATACCCAAGCCATAACTACTGATATAACCATGGAATATCAGGACGAACTTCATCGCCCAGCCTTTCCCTATAAATTTAAGTTTAAGATATCCGGCTGCCCAAATGACTGTGTAGCATCTATTGCCAGGGCTGACTGTTCAATAATCGGTACCTGGAGAGATGATATAAGGATTGATCAGGAGGCAGCCAGGGCATATGCAAATGGTGAGCTAAAACCCAATGCCGGGGCCCATAGTGGCAGAGATTGGGGCCCATTTGACATACAAAAAGAGGTTATCGATTTGTGCCCTACTAGTTGTATGAGCTGGGATGGAAAAGAACTCAATATCAATAATCGGGAGTGCACCAGATGCATGCACTGTATCAACGTTATGCCCAGGGCCTTGAGAGTAGGCCTTGATCAAGGGGCCAGTATTCTGGTAGGAGCTAAGGCCCCTATATTAGAAGGTGCCCAGATGTCCACCTTACTAATCCCCTTTATGAAGATGGAACCACCCTATGAGGAATTTAAGGAACTTGTGGACAAGATATGGGATTGGTGGATGGAGGAGGGTAGAAACCGGGAGAGACTTGGTGAACTCATCCAAAGAAAGAGTTGGCAGGAATTTCTCAAAGTCACAGGGGTTGAGGCAATTCCTCAAATGATAGAGTATCCAAGGGAAAATCCATACATCTTTTGGAAAGAAGAGGATGTTCCAGGTGGTTGGGCCAGGGATATTCATGAATATAGAAAAAAACATGCAATGTAGGAGGTGATAGATATGTCTTATGATCCAGAAAATCCAATGCAAGATAGAATTACAGATATCGGGCCTGCCCATTACGAGCAATTATTTCCGGAAATTGTTAAAAATAACTACGGGAAGTGGGATTATCATGAGATTTTAGAGCCGGGTATTATGGTGCATCATTCAGAGACAGGAGATGAGCTCTATACTGTCAGGGTAGGTGGAACCCGCATAATGAGTATCGAACATATGAGGGAAATATGTGATATTGCTGATAAATACTGTAATGGTAATCTTCGATTTACCACCAGGAATAATATAGAGTTTCTGCTCGATGACAAATCAAAGCTTCAATTATTAATTGACGACATAAAAGGCAGGGGAAATAAATTCCCTGTGGGAGGCACAGGTGCTGGTGTTACCAATATTGTGCATACTCAGGGATGGATACACTGCCATACAGCGGCTGTGGATGCATCCGGTGTAGTTAAGGCAATTTTAGATGAATTATTTGATTATTTTCAAGGCATGAAACTCCCAGCCCATGTAAGAATCTCTTTGGCTTGTTGTCTGAATATGTGTGGTGCAGTACATGCCTCTGATATCGCTGTCGTAGGGATTCACAGGAAACCCCCTATGGTAGATGATGATTACATAGACAAGGTATGTGAGGTCCCCCTGGCCGTCGCAGCATGTCCTACCGCTGCAATCAAACAGGTCAAAAGGGAGGATGGATCAATGAGTGTAGTTGTTAATAATGAGAGATGCATGTTCTGTGGCAATTGTTTTACTATGTGTCCTGCTATGCCCATGGCAGACTCGGAGGGTGATGGAGTAGCCATAGTGGTTGGTGGCAAGATCTCGAATAGGATAACAAAGCCTCAATTTTCAAAGGTGGTTATCCCTTTCATTCCTAATGAGCCACCAAGATGGCCAAGTACAGTAAAGGTGGTCAAGGATATCCTGGAGGCATATGCCAAGGATGCCAGGAAGTATGAAAGGTTGGGCGACTGGGCCCAAAGGATAGGCTGGGAGAAATTCTACGAGAAGTGTGGAATAGCTTTTTCCGGTAAAGTCATTGATGATTATAGGTTTGCCTATCAATCGTGGCGACAGAGTACACAGTTTAAGTTTACAGATTAAACTGTGTCAAGAAATTCCCCTCGAATCATTCTGGCCGGGCTTAGAGGAGGGTCAGGTAAGACATTCCTGACCCTCGGCCTAATATCCCTCTGGAGGGAGAAGGGGTTTAAGATATCCCCTTTCAAAAAGGGTCCTGACTTTATCGATGTAGGCTGGTTGGCCTTTGCAGCCAACCAACCGTGCTATAATCTGGATCCCTTTCTGATGAACGAGGAACAAATTATCGAGTCCTTTCTCTCCCATTCATGTCATGCTGATCTTTCTCTGATTGAAGGGAATCGGGGTCTCTTCGATAGCCTTGACCTCGACGGTCTATATAGTACAGCAGAGTTGGCCAAACTGCTAAAAACACCGGTTTTGATTGTAATAGATGTAACCATGGCAACTCGAACCATGGCTGCTGTAATCAAAGGATGTCAGTCCTTTGATCCGGATCTTGATATTGCCGCGGTTATCCTGAATAGAGTTGCCGGTTCGCGGCAGGAGACTCTCATAAGTGATGCCATTGAAAAATATTGTAATATACCTGTGGTTGGATCTATTCCAAGATTAAAAAAGAATTTTTTACCAGAAAGACATATGGGGCTTGTTCCTCAACAGGAAAGAAAGCAATCTAAAAAGTCGATTGCATGGGCAAAGAGAGTCGTTGAGGAAAATCTGGATATAGATACAATATGGGGACTGGCTCATAACGCGGGCCCCCTGGAAAAAGGGAATCAATATCAGGAAAATGGGACATCTAAAATACCAAATGCTGAATCTCCCCGTATTGGCTTCATCAGGGACAGCTCTTTCTGGTTTTATTATCCGGAGAACCTGGATCAACTTAAGAATCTGGGAGCGGTCCTGGTAGAAGTCAATTCCATAACTGAAAAGGAACTTCCAGACCTGGATGCCCTATATATAGGAGGAGGGTTCCCTGAAACTCAGGCAAAGGCCTTGGCCGATAATGAGAATTTCAGAGATTCTTTGAGACGGAAGATAGAAAACGGCCTGCCGGTCTACGCAGAATGTGGAGGATTGCTGTATTTGGGGGAGAGTCTCTTTGTGAATGAAAAAATTTATCCTATGGTTGGCGCTTTGCCCTTAAAATCTGTGCTGGAAAAAAAACCTCAGGGTCATGGATATACCATTTTAGAGGCAATGCGGCAGAATCCTTATTATGAAGTAGGAGAAGTTATAAGGGGGCATGAATTTCATTATTCCAGACCATTGATTAGTGGCTCAGAGGAGATCAAATATGTCTTCAAAGTGCATCGGGGGCGTGGTCTTGATGGACAAAGAGACGGTCTATGTAAAAAAAATTTATTAGCCACCTATACCCATATCCATGCAGCAGGTAATCCATTATGGGGCGAGAGGTTTTTCAAGGCAGCGCTTCATTCAAAAGATCTTAAAGATCAAAGTTTTATAAGTGATTCTAAAAAAAGAGTTGAAAATATTAGAAATACAGGTTAAAAATAAACATTACAATAAAGTAAGTCATTAAGATAATTAAGGAAAGGAGGTTTAAAAAAATGCAACAAGTAGAATATAAAGGTAATACCTGGACGATTGATGAAGATGGCTTTATAGATGACTTCAAGAGCTGGAACAAGGATTGGGTAGAATTTGTAGCAGGCAGTGAGGGCATTAAGGAAATCACCGATGAACATTGGAAAGTAATTAACTATCTACAGGAGTACTACCAGGAAAATGGCATAGCGCCAATGATCAGATTATTGGTAAAGAGGTCAGGTTTTAAATTAAAATACATCTATGAACTTTTTCCATCAGGTCCAGCCAAGGGCGCCTGTAAAATGGCCGGGCTCCCTAAACCGACTGGTTGTGTTTAGTCCTCAATGGATAGTGGGTAAAGAGTAGATTCTGTTTATTATTCTTTACCCTCATCACCCATTCCTGCCTCTTCTTTTGCTAAGGCATCTTTATCAGAGAGGGTATACATGGTTGTACTGCCGGTTGAATAATAGGTAAGTGATCCCTCTTGAATCATCTC
>CAYTDY010000229.1:0-4048 GCA_964436665.1 uncultured Desulfobacteraceae bacterium | reverse complement strand
AATCACAAAAATAGGCAGCTATCACAACATCGTGGAGATTGAAGATATTGGCAAGCGATCAAAGGTTTTGACAAGCCCCAATTTCATGAGGTATTCTCAATGTATCTGTAGTGCGAAACGAAGGCGCGTATTTTCACGGATAACATTACAAAGGTGATGATATCCAGGCCCGTATAATCAACTGTTATTTTTCAAATCACATACAAGAAGCAGTCTGCGATGAGGCAAGATATGCAAAACCTGGAATATATTTCATATGGCAACAGCTTCGTCAAATCTAGGTCATGCTATATGGATAGTTCCAAACCTCACATGTCCCACACCATTCATTTTCTTATGTGTCTAAAGCAAAGGAGGACAATATGATGGATGAATTGATCGGGTATGATGCAATTGCATTGGGAGGATTAACTCGAAGAGATGAAATTAGTCCGGTCGAACTACTTGATATCACCATTAAGCGAATTGAAGAATTTAACCCCAAGCTCAACGCAGTGATTCACAAGATGTATGATCAGGCTAGTGAGACAGCAAAAAAATGGAGTTCTGAGATAAGAGCAGGCAAGGCAAGTGATGCTGTGTTTTGTGGCGTCCCGTTTCTCCTGAAGGACCTGCTTGCGGAATGTAAAGGAGCCCCTTTTGTTGAGGGATCGCGAGCGGTCATAGGCTATGTCTCTAAACTGGACAGCGAATTGGTAAGACGCCAGAAAGCGAGTGGATTGGTCATTGTTGGAAAGACGAACACGCCTGAATTTGGAGCGATGCCCACGACGGAACCCGCCCTTTATGGTCCGACAGCCAACCCGTGGGACCCGAGCTTGACGCCAGGGGGCTCAAGCGGTGGCTCGGCGGCGGCAGTGGCAACGGGAATCGTTCCGATGGCTCATGGAAACGACGGGGGAGGGTCCATTCGGATTCCAGCCTCTTGTTGCGGAGTCTTTGGTCTTAAACCAACCCGTGGGCGAAACCCGTTAGGGCCACTCTTCGGAGACATAGGCAGCGGAATTGCCCACGAACACGCCCTGACTCGGAGCGTGAGGGATTCCGCGGCGCTGTTGGATGTCACGTCTGGCCCGGATATCGGCGACCCCTACTATGCTCCACACAAAGAACAATCCTTCCTAGCAGAAGCGGGAGGAGAGATAGGGCGCCTGAAGATCGGGTTCTTGAGCAGCGTACCCGGAGGCTGGCATGTAAAGACAGAGCTACACCTGGATTGTGTAAACGCAGCGAAGGATGCTGCTCAGCTCTGTAGCAGTCTGGGGCATATCGTCGAGGAAATCGCTCCGGATGAGTTGAGCCATCCAGGGGTGCCCGAGGCATTTGGCTGTGTTTTCTCCTGTCATATTGGTCATGCGGTCGCGTACTGGGAGAGGGAGTTAGGGAGAAAGATCGGAGAGGATGAACTGGAGCCCGT
The DNA here is from genome assembly GCA_964436665.1 of uncultured Desulfobacteraceae bacterium. GTDB lineage: Bacteria > Desulfobacterota > DSM-4660 > Desulfatiglandales > B25-G16 > CAYTDY01. The sequence continues at coordinate 2,631 of CAYTDY010000229.1, read as the reverse complement.
AACCTGGGGCAGGTATCAAGCAGCTTCCGACAGGACTGGTGCCGACTACTTGGTGGCGGTGGAGGAGATCCAGCGTTTCTCGAGGAAAGTGGCCCGCTGGTATCATGACGGAGGTTACGATCTGCTATTGTCCCCGACGATGAGGATTCCACCGACGAAACTCGGTGCCTTGCAGTGGACGCCAGAGGATTCTGAAAAATGGCTAGAGCTGGTGCAGTCTTTTGGGACCTTCACGCGTATTCAGAATTTGACAGGTCAGCCTGCTATGTCGGTGCCGTTATTTTGGAACCAGGATGGTCTCCCAATCGGTGTGCAGTTCGCGGCCCGTTTTGGAGACGAAGCCACTCTCTTTAGACTTGCAGTTCAATTGGAGCAAGAAAGACCTTGGGCAAACAGAAAACCGCTCATCCATTGCAGCAATCGGACTTAAAATATAACTGTATAGGTTGGGATGTTGAAAAAAGGTTTATTAATCATTAGCCTTGTGTTGCAGATGGTCGATTCGACGACTGTCTGAACATACGACACCTACTATTTATCCCAAGAATACTGCATACGAAATAAACAGATGTTTTGGAAAACATGTGATGTTAATTGTTTAGAAAAAGAAATTTATCAGAACAAAATGAGAAACATAACAAAATGATGGAGCAGATGCCTAAAGCTGAGGCGCTTTGAGTGGTATTTCTTTATTGTAGTTTACCAATTATTAATAGCTGTTTAAATCATTATCCGGCACTGCTTATCATTAGCGTTAATATGCAGATCACTCCAACATATTTCAGAAATCAGCTTCGCTCCGAAATCTGTGCTATCCATACCTTTACACAAGGCGAGTGAATGTTGTGTTCACTGCTATCTTGATCAGATTTTTATCGCGCTGAATTCATGTGATATCTAAACTATATCGGCAACATGGCTGTATTTTCCGTGGAATGTGGTCCTGGCAAGATAACGCAGATTTAATCAGAAAAACTGTCATGCCATATCTTGTATATAATCAAAGGAAATGATTGAAACGGAAATATTGACTTTTCCATTAGAGGGAAAGGACAAATTTATAGCAGAAATGAAAATTTTTAACGCCAAGTTCACCCGCCGGGAACCCGACTATGCGACCGTTAAAGCCACGTTTTCCTCATTAGTGGCTATTGGAAAAAAGGCTGCGATGGTTCCCGGTCGGTTGTGCAACTCGAGGTTAGGGATTGCATGCTTTAACCCTATTTTTTATAGTCATGCACAAAACCCAAAAGGAATGTACGTACTGTGCCTATCATCAAAATAACAATGCTATACACAATATTCCAAGCACTCCATCCCCCCAAAAAAGAAATATCAGTAATGGACATGTCTGTGCCAATAGCTTTTGCAAGTAATATTGACAAAACGAGATATATTATTCCGCTTGAAAAAAATGATAAAGCTTTTGCATTCACGTTCTTGAACAAAAACAGTACAAGAAAGAGAATACCAACTCCAAAACAGATCAATGTAAAGATTGGTATCGCCTTAAACCATCCGAACCATCCCAATAGTCTGATTGCAATAAAAAGGAACAAATAGAGCAGTTGGGTAAAGGCCAAAAAGGTTATAAACCGTTGAGCATAATTTGTCGAACTGGCCAAAACTTTGTTGATGTAATTCGATCCATCCGATTTAATCTTTTTTGCAAAAGCTGAATACTCACTATGTTTCTCCATAAAATACTACCTCCATTCTCGTTGAAGATGCCTAACGGCAAAGCTAAGCTGCGAGCAACCGCTGAAAGATCCTCAGAAATGGCCTATAAGCCCGCGCGGTTGCGAGTCAGCTTGAGCGATTGGTTGGGCCGGACAAGAAAAAGCCTCTATAGCGTCCACAAATTTTTGTACGCACAGTGTCATAACGAAATAGCAGACCCCATTGCGCACATTAAGTTCTTTGATTCTCCATTCTTTAAAATGTCGTCAGCAATACTGGATTTAAATTTGTTCTGCCATTTTATCGTAAAGAATAATGTTGAAGGCTGTTATCCCCAATTTCTCAACTTTGCCTATGACCATTTGAGTCATTTCATCCTCCCAAAAATAATCCTCCTCTTGGTTCTCCGTTTGGCCATATCTTGAGATATACCCTGCTATAAAATCCGGCCAAGGAGATGGTGGCGTAAGATGAGTGACGGCGATTGAAAATAGCTTTTCCTTGTCAAAGGTAAGGGTAATCTGTTTGTTTTCTGTAAAAAGAGGCTGGTCATCAATGATGAAAATCTTTTGCCCCCAATATAAGCCCTTAGGGAAATAATAGGTTTTGGCTTCATCCTCGGAGACCTTTACATACTTATGTTTTTTAAGGAACTCTACAATTGGGCTACCCAAATGAAAGCCTTCCATATCTCTAGGGATTGTTTCAAAGCCCATTTACCATTCATCCAGAAATTAAACGCCCTTGATTAAGTCAATCATTCCAGGTAGAGCCTATCTTTAAGCCCTATTTTCATTATCGGCCCAACATTATTTAATAAACAGAAATCTTCTTTTTATCACGATCTTACTTAAATCACTTAATACACCAACTTCCCATTCAATACAACAAAATCCAATTATCTTTAGAATAATTAGGCGGTTATAAAAAATCTGCAAAATTCTAATATCT
>CAYTDY010000228.1:0-4054 GCA_964436665.1 uncultured Desulfobacteraceae bacterium | reverse complement strand
ATGATGTTATCTATGTATGCTATGACAACGAGGCATACATGAATACCGGAATCCAACGCTCAGGTGCTACCCCTAAGGGTTCCTGGACAACAACCACCCCGGTTAAGGACCCCAAATCAGAGCCAAAGAAAGATATTGATGAGATAATGATTGCCCACAGAATTCCCTATTTGACTACTGCCACGGCTGCCTATCCCCATGATATGATCGCCAAGTTTCAAAAAGCCAGGCACATAAAAGGAACAAGGTTTATCCATCTCCTTTCTTCCTGTCCAACGGGCTGGAGAATGCCTGAGAATTTGTCTATAGAAGTAATGCGTCTGGCAGTGCTATCCAATATCTTCCCCTTATATGAGGTTGTAGATGCCGAGATTTATAGGCAGACAATTATCCCTGATGACATAATTCCAGTGGAAAAATACATCCACCTTCAAGGGAGGTTTAGTCACCTGACCGAGGAGGATATTAGAGAATATCAGAAGATGGTAGATAAGGGGTTTGAGCGCTTACAAGAGAGGTTTGAAAAAGGAAGGAGGCTTGCAAAAAAAACAAAAGTCACTAAACCTTTTTAATAATTTTCCTAATCCTCACATCAATTCATAGTTTTTAATCTAGCCACACTGCCAATTTGTTGGTCAGGCCCTTTGGATAAGATTCTTGCCAAGGTAATCAAACGATTTGACACAAATCCCTGAATTACTTATGCTACCTCTATTGCAGAAAGCAATAGTATTATGTCAACACATTAATCTCCAGGCTCAGGGCATGGGTGCCCAGTCCGCTTGTGGCGGAAAAATCAATTGGTTATGTTTTACTATGACGAGGCCCTGATTATGGCAACGAGCAAGGTCTATAATACTAAAATGATTTAAACCTGAAATAAGCCTATGACCATCCGCAGAGTTCTCATATTCACTCCAATTTTTGTTATACTTTTCTTACTCCAGTCCTACTTCTGGGTACCCACTTATGAACAGCAGTCACGCGGCAATCCAGATCGTCTTAATGAATACATTGCGGGATCTATAGGTGATGCCAGTATATTGAATCCAATCCTCTCAGCAGATTCTGCCAGCAGCGATATCAACTCCATGGTATTCGAGGGCCTCATTGATCGGGATGAAGAACTCCGTTTCAGAGGGCGATTGGCCATCTCTTGGAAGATATATGAGGAGGCCTTTTTTTATGCAAATGAGAAAGCCAATATACCCGGTATAGGAAAAACAGGGGCTAAAGATGTAGTTGAGCTTGTAAAGAAGGCAGGGACCAGGGATTTTCCAACCAGTACTGAAATTAAGACCTCTCTGGATAACATCAGGGAAATAAATATTATCCCACCCAGAGAATTCTTGGTGACAAGGCATGAAAAAAAGAAAAAGACAGATCAGAAAGAGACTGAGGTGAAGATCCGGGTCATAGCCCCGGCCAGGATCAAACTGGTCTTAAATAGTGTGGATCAAAATCTTTTTCAAAACCTCTCCAGTATCCTTGGCAAGGATTATTTTAGCTCTTTTAATGGTGAGTCTTATTTAGATGTGGACCAAGAGTTGGGGCAGAAAAAAAGGGCTGAGTATGCAAAAGAAATCTTGCCATCTGTTGAGCATAATCCAATTGTAGTCTTTAAATTGCGCCCCAATGTGAAGTTTCATGACGGGCATATATTTGATGCCAATGATGTCAAATTTACTTATGAAGCCATCATGAATCCAAAGAATCTCTCTCCCAGAATAGCTGACTATGAGCCGGTCAAGCGTGTGGAGGTGATTGATCCCCTGACAGTTCGTATCGTCTATAAGAGACTTTATTCTCCAGCCCTCGGGACATGGGGTATGGGAATACTTCCGGAGCATCTTCTCAATGATGAGGCCTTAAGAGATGAGGCCAACAGAGTCGGAAAGGACCCGGAAAAATTCTCCATGCGACAGAGCATCTTCAATCGCCATCCCATCGGATGCGGCCCTTTTGTGTTCAGGGAGTGGAAATCGGATCAATATATCACCCTGGACCGTCTTGATGATTATTGGGAAGGACCACCAAATTATAAACGCTATATCTATCGTATCATACCCGATCTCCTTACCCAGGAGATGGAGTTTTATGCGGGCACCGTAGACAGTTATGGCGTCCAACCCCATCAGGTCCAGCGTCTAAAAAATGATCCCAAATACCAGAGTTTTTCAGGACCATCTTTTGGATATACCTATATTGGCTATAATATGCGACGGGAACCCTTCAATGACCCCAAAGTGAGAAAGGCTCTTGGAATGGCAATTGATGTAAACAAAATTATTGATTATGTTCTCCATGGCCAGGGGGAAAGGATATCAGGACCTTTTGTCAAGGTGACTGATTATTATAATCACAGGATAAAACCCCTTCCTTATGACCCCCAGAGTTCTTTAAAATTATTAGAAGAGGCAGGCTGGAGACGAAATAGAGAGGGCTGGCTTGAAAAAAATGGAAAGCGATTTCAATTTACCCTGATTACTAACAGCGGTAATGACCTTCGGAAGGCCATTCTTGCAATAGCCCAGGATGCCTGGAGGCAGATCGGAATTGATGTTAGAACCGATCTCTTAGAATGGGCTGTATTCATCCAGGAACGGGTAGATAAGGCGGACTTTGATGCCCTGATCCTGGGGTGGTTCATGGGAATAGAACCAGATCTTTATCAAATATGGCATTCCAGTCAGACCAATCCCTATCAGCTCAATTTTGTAGGGTTTAAAAATCCCCGGGCAGATGACCTGATAATTAAAATCAGGCAAGAATATAATCATGACCGGCAGGTAGCTTACTGCCACAAACTCCACAAAATCATTGCCCAAGAGCAGCCCTATACCTTTCTCTATGTAACCAAATGGACTGCCATTTTGGACAAACGTATAGTGATAAAAGAGACAGATGAGAAAGGAAATATTGTATATAAAAGAATTACACCAACAAAGACAGGGAGCTACACCTTCTATTTCAATAAATGGATAAAACTCCCTGAGGTGCCCAGCTTTGCGATTGAGGGATAGATTTAGAAACTGGAAACTCGAAACTGGATAAATAAGGAGGATTATATATTCTAATAAAAAGACTAATTGAGAATTTTCCCCAAGTTTCAAGTATCAAGTTTCAGTAGATGGTCGTTTTTTAAACAGAACCGATACTGAAAGTGAAACTTTCTTTTAATCTACGATGAAGGATGTAAAATAATGTTGTCATTTATTGGCCGGAGTATCATACAAAAGATCATTACTCTGTTTTTTGTTTCAGTGGTCTCGTTTCTGATCATCCACCTTGCCCCTGGCAAGCCCAGCCAGGTTGATCCCATGAATCCCAAGTTCACGCCGGAAATGGTGGAAAGATTTCGTAAGGAATTCCATCTGGATAAACCTCTTTATATCCAATACACCTACTTTTATCGTGATCTCTTTACAGGAAAAACTGTATCATGGAAGGACAATCAACCGGTCCTCAAAAAGATATGGGAAAGATTCATGAACAGTCTCTGGCTCTTTATTGTGGGCACCATCTTGACCTGGACCCTCTCTTTCCCTATAGGGATCCGTTCGGCCATTTTCCGAGGCGGATTCTATGATCGAAGCTCTACTTTCTTTTCATATTTATTGATTTCCATACCTGGATTTTTTTTCGCCTATATCCTGATTATCTTTGTGGTGAATAGTTTCCATGTGCCGGTGATTGGAATGGAGACCTTTGGAATCGGAGACCCATCCTGGCCTCGCTGGTTAATGGACAGGGTCTGGCACCTTCTTATTCCGTCCGTTCTTGGGGCTACTGCTGGCATTGCAATACTGTCAAGATATGTCAGGAGTCAGATGCTTGAGGTGGAAGGTCAGGACTATGTGCGTACTGCCAGGGCCAAAGGTCTTCCGCCGGAACAGGTACACTACAAACATGCTCTACGTAACGCGCTTTTACCCTTTGTCACCATGTTTGGCCTGATCTTACCAGGCCTAATTGGTGGCTCTGTAATCATTGAATCCATATTTTCATGGCCTGGTATGGGAAGGATGGCATACGAGGCAATTCTGGCCCGAGA